>JACPXO010000107.1 GCA_016196505.1 Candidatus Omnitrophota bacterium | reverse complement strand
AGATCTCTCGGGGCGATCCCGAAGGTTATTTCCGCCGGGAAACATGACGCCTTCGTCGCTCGGGCTAGCCATTTGCCCCACGTGTTGGCCTTCACGCTTTTCCAGGATTTAAAAAAGCCGTTCTCAAGCGCCATTCCGACCAACCCAAGTTTGAGGAGTCTCAAGAGACTTGCCAATTCTCATTCGGAGATCTGGGCCGATATTTTTCTTTCGAACCAAAAAGAGGTTCTTAAGGCCTCGAGAGAATTTCAGAAAAAGCTCGCCCGTTTTCAAAAAGCCCTTCAAACCAAGAACAAGTCTGCTCTTGTCAGGTTCATTGATCATGCCAACAAGCGGTCGTCCTAAGAAACTCATCGTCGCCATCGACGGACCCGCCGGATCCGGAAAATCTTCCACCGCCAAGGCCTTGGCCAAGCGGCTCAAGATACCTTATATCGATACCGGAGCGATGTACCGCGCCGTGACGCTTCAGGCGATGCGGGACGGCGTGCCGTTCACGGATAAGAAAAAACTGGCGGCGATAGCCAAAAAAGCCAGGATCGAACTTAAAGGAAGCGACCCGGAAAAGCAGAGAGTTTTTTTGGACGGTAAAGAGATCACCAAAGCCATTCGTTTTCCCGAGCTTACCAAGAACGTGTTCCATGTCGCGCAATTGCCTCTCGTGAGAAAAGAAATGGTCAAAAAACAGCGCCTGATGGGCAAGCGCGGGGGTGCGGTGATGGAAGGCCGGGATATCGGGACCGTTGTTTTTCCCAAGGCCGATCTCAAACTGTATTTTGAGGCGACGCCGGAGATCCGCGCCAGGCGCCGTTACAAAGAGCTTCTGCGGGACGGGATCCGGGTGGACTTCAAAACGGTGATGAAAGACATCCAAGGGCGTGACGCCACCGACTTTCACCGCAAAAACAGTCCTTTGAGGCGCGCCGAAGACGCGGTGCTGATGGACACAAGTTCATTGACAATCGAAGAGACTGTTGATAAAATCCTCGCCATCATTCGCTCTAACTCGTTGGATGGTTTTAAGTTAGGCAAACGTGACAGACGTTAAAAAGGGCACACGAGTCCTGTGGTTTTATCGTTTGGTACGTTTCGTTCTTTTTATTCTTTACAGAGTGTGTTTCCGGTTGGAGTGGCGCGGCGCCGAGAACGTTCCGCAGGACCGCCGCGGTGTTATTTTGGCTCCCAATCATGCCAGCTATCTTGATCCGCCCATCGTTGGCGTCGCTCTGAAGCGGCCCGTAACCTATTTAGCCAAGGAATATCTTTTTAAACCGTTCCCTCTGGGGCATATCCTCACCTGGATCGGAGTGCTGCCGATCAAAGGCCGGGCGGATGATTTTAGAAGCGTTCGCCAGCTTTTGAGGGTTCTTGAGGACGGGCAGTGCGTCGTGATATTCCCCGAAGGAACGCGCACTTCCGATGGAAGATTCCAGGACCCTGAAGGCGGGGTCGGTTTCCTGGCCGCCAAAAGCAGGAGTTGGGTGGTTCCGGTCTATATTCAGGGGACTTTTGAGGCGTTTCCCCGGAGTGCCAAATTTTTTAAATGCTGTGCGGTGAAGGTTTTTTTTGGGAAACCCTTTATCCCGGCTGAGGACAGCGGGCTTCTCAAAAAGGAAGCGCATTACTTGGCCGTCAGTCAAAAGATCATGTCGGAGATCGAAAAGATCAAGCAGGGGTTGTAATCTTGGGGAGAGCGCGGTAGGGGCTTGTTCGTTAGCGTCGCCGCGTCCCGAGATCAGGCATCAAGGCCCTTGAAAGGGCCGCCTGAAGAGGAGGTCGTGTCGTGATGTTGCAAGGAAAAGAAGGCGTGTCAGTAGAGGATTTTGAAGAGGGGCAGATCCGAGAGTCGTCCGTTGATTATGAGCAGACGTTCCATCGGCTGGGGCCCGGGCATGTGATCAAGGGGCATATTGTCTCGATAACTTCGAAAGAAGTGATCGTGGACATCGGTTTTAAATCCGAAGGGGTGATCCCCGCGCATGAGTTTGATTCGCTCAGCACGCTAAAGCCGGGTGATGAGATCGAGGTGCTGCTTGAGGAAATGGAGGACGAGGCGGGCCGCGTGGTGCTTTCGCGCCGTAAAGCCGAAAGAAGCCAGGGGTGGGACCGCATCGTTGCCCAGCACGGCGAAGGGGATACCGTCGAAGGCAAAGTGACCCGCAAGGTGAAAGGCGGGCTCATGGTGGATATCGGCGTCGAGACATTTCTCCCCGCGTCGTTGGCGTTCCTCAAAGGATTCGGGAGTCTGAACTCTTTATTGGGCCAGACGATCCAGGTGAAGGTCGTGAAGATCAATCCCTCACGGAAAAATATCATCGTTTCACGCAAGGATCTGTTGGAGAAAGAAAAACTCGAATCCAAGGCCAAGGTGCTCGAAGAGCTGGAGATCGGCGCGTTCCGCAAGGGGGTCGTGAAGAACATCACGGACTTCGGGGCGTTCGTCAACCTGGGCGGGATCGACGGCCTTTTGCACATCACCGATATGAGCTGGGGCCGCATCAATCACCCTTCGGAAATGCTTAAAGTAGGCGACAAGATCGAGGTGAAGATCCTCTCGTTCGATAAAGAGACCATGAAGGTGTCGCTGGGGCTCAAGCAAAAGGAAGCCAATCCCTGGACCGAGGCCGATCAAAAATTCCCGATCGGGTCTAAGATCAAAGGCCGCGTGGTGAACGTCGTTCCCTACGGCGTTTTCGTGGAGCTTGAGCGCGGGATCGAGGGCCTCGTCCACGTGTCCGAGATCTCCTGGTCAAAGCGTATCACGAACCCCGCCGATATTTTCAAAGTCGGCGACACCGTGGAGGTGATGGTCCTGAACGTCGACAAGGAGCATGAGAAGATATCGCTTGGCATCAAACAGACCGAGGCCAACCCTTGGGTCGGTGTGGAAAGCCGTTTTTCCGTCGGCATGAAGGTAAAAGGGGTCGTGAGAAACCTTACCGAGTTCGGCGCCTTTGTGGAATTGGAAGAGGGGATCGACGGCCTCATCCATGTTTCCGATATGTCCTGGACCCGCAAGGTGAATCATCCGAAGGATGTCTTGAAAAAAGGACAGGAGGTCGACACCGTGATCTTGATGGTGGACCCCGCCAACCGGAAGATTTCCCTGGGGCTCAAACAGCTCATCGCGGATCCCTGGGAAGAGATCGCCTCAAAACTCTCGATCGGGTCCCTCATCCTCGGGTCCGTGACCAAAGTCGCCAGTTTCGGCGTTTTTGTTGAGATCGAAAAGGATGTCGAGGGGCTTCTGCACATTTCCGAGACGGAGCTTTCGTCGGCACAGCAACTCGAGAGCGCCTATCCCGTGGGGAAAAAAGTCCAGGCGAGGATCATCAAGATAGACTTGCCGGCCAGGAAGATCGCTCTAAGCACCAAGGGAGTCGAATCCATTTAAGTGGATGAACCCAAAGAACTTTCGTTTCTTTGCCGCAACGCGGTCGAGGTCATTTCAAAAGAAGAACTCGCCGCGCGACTGAAAAAAAAGCCGCTTCGGATCAAGGCGGGATTTGATCCTAGCGCGCCGGATATTCATCTGGGCCACACGGTGCTCTTGAGGAAACTGAGAGAGTTTCAGGACCTCGGGCACCGTGTCGTTTTTATCATCGGCGACTACACGGCACTAGTCGGCGATCCTACCGGTCAGGTAAAAACACGTCCTCAATTATCCAAAGATCAAATAGAAGAGAACGCAAAAACTTATCAAGCGCAAGTGTTTAAAATCCTGGATAAAAGCCCTGAAAAAGTCGAAGTTGTTTGTAATAGTAAATGGCTGGCCGATAAAAGCCCTGAAAAAGTCGAAGTTGTTTGTAATAGTAAATGGCTGGCCGGGCCTGAAATGTTCCGCGTTCTTTTTCAGGAAATCGGCCCTCACGTTACCGTCGACCAATTATTGGTCCGTGAGGATTTCAATAAGCGAAAAAAAGCTCATCGGCCGATCGCTTTTCGAGAACTCATCTACCCAATTTTACAAGGATATGATTCCGTTATGATTAAGTCAGATATAGAACTAGGCGGGACGGATCAAACATTTAATTTGCTTATGGGTAGGGATCTCCAGTCTAAATATGGGCAGAAACCGCAAGTGGTGATGACACTGCCGCTTTTAGTGGGATTGGATGGGCAGCAAAAAATGTCGAAGTCTTATGGCAATCATATCGGAGTCATGGATTCCCCCAAGGACATGTTTGGAAAAACAATGTCGATCCCAGATGCCTTGATGGAAAGTTGGTATTCGCTTTTAACCCCAGAGAAACTCGATGAGAATTTGCACCCTCGTGAGGCCAAGATAAGACTCGCAAAGTTGATCGTTGGTTGGCTTTATGATAAAGACACAGCTGATCAGGAAGCAAAAGAGTTCGACAGGATTTTCAGTAAAAAACTGGACCCTCTGGACCCCAAAACGGTCTCAACGCCATTCGGTGAGATAGATCCTACAGGCCTGTTAAAGCATGTCAAAGCCGTTAATTCTTCCAGTGAGGCCTACCGTCTTATTCAGCAAGGCGCGGTTACCCTGGACGGTCAGAAGGTGACAGATCCGAAGGCAAGCTTAAAGCTGAAGAATGGAAGTTTCTTGAAAGTAGGCAAGAAAAAGGTTTTTAAGTTAATAGTTACAAATAGTTAGAAATTTACCTGTTTTATTGCATTTTTAAGCATTTTCATGTAAAATTTAATTAAAAGGGTGGTTTTTGGGGGTCTCCGTATGAGAAAACTAAATTATGTTTTGATCGTTCTGGGAATGGTTTCTTTTCCGATCTTATCCCCATCCGTTTATGGGGAAGTCGAGGGAACGGACCCCGCCCCGGATGAAGCTCGGGTGCTGGAGGTTATCGGAGATGTTCAGTACCAAAAAGCGGGGACCGGTGACTGGAGGCCTCTGACCCAGAACGCCACGCTTGCCGAAGGGGACGCGATCAAAACGGGAAAAGACTCCCAGGCAAAACTCCTCATGGGCGGCGCCAATTCCGCCGCTGAAGTGGTGTTAAAAAAAGAAAGCCAATTCAGTTTTAAGGACTTAAAGCATGACCCCAATAAAAAAGCGGACACGACGCTTTTGGATCTCGAGATGGGCAGTATTCTGGTCAATGCGGCTAAACTACCCAAGGAATCCAAGTTTCAGGTAAAAACCCCCACCTCCATGGTGGGTATACGCGGCACCAAATTTGAGGTGACTGTCGAGAGGGCGTCGTCCTCAAAAACTTCTTGATGAAGGTTTCGCTTCCCAAGTTTTCTCTTCCGGCCAAGTTAAAAATCGCTTCTTCAGATAAAACCCGCGGCGCTATTATTTTAGGCGCTCTTATCCTCACGCTGGCCCTTTACCACTGGGATATTCTCAAGCGTTTTGAATATGTGACGTATGACTACCGCTGTATTCTGAGAGGGGATAGGGCGCCGGACCCCCGGGTGGTGGTGATCGAGATCTCGGATGACAGTGTCACCAAAATAGGGCGTTGGCCTTGGGAGAGGAGTTGGCACGCCACGCTTGTCAAGATCCTGGAGAAACTCGAAGCCCGGGCTGTCATTTTCGACGTCATTTTCAGCGAACCCAGCGACCCCGCCAAAGACGCTGTTTTCTCTCAGGCCATTCAGGAATCAAACCGTGTTTATCTGGCTGAGGTTGCTGAAACACAGGGCCAGGCCGGGGAAACGGCGATGCTCAAGTCGTTGCCGGAGTTTTCCGGTCATGCCAAGGGCGGTGGGCACATTAACCTGGAAGCCGACGTCGACGGGGTTATGCGCAGGATTTCTCCGATCAAGCTCGTGGCGCGGCGCCGCGTGCCCCAGCTTTCCTTGGCGGTGGCCTTGGATGAGTTCGGAACGGGTCTGGATGAGGTGACGGTACGAAAAAATGAATTGATCATCCCGGTGAAAAACGCTTTACCCGTCAAGGTCCCCTTGGATGCCTCGGGAAATTTTATCATCAACTGGGTGGGCCGCTGGAAAGGAACGTTCGCCCATTTTTCTTATTTCGATGTGGTCAGCGCTTACGCCGCTTCCGAAAAAGGGGAGAGCCCCCTTATTGATCTCGGATTTTTTAAGGGCAAGTTCTGTTATGTCGGCACCTCCGCCGCCGGTCTTTTTGATATCCGGCCCACGTCTCTTGAGCCGGCCTATCCGGCGGTGGGCGTGAATCTTACGGTTTTAAATAATCTCCTCGAGAAAAAATTCATCAAACCTTTGGGTCAGACGGAGAACCAACTGATCCTCGTCGTGATCGCTTTTGCCCTTTTTTGGATCTTGAGAATCTCAAATTTTTTTAGAGCGGCCGGGTTTACGGCGGCTTTGGCGGCCCTATACCAGGGTTTGGTGATCGGGTCTTTCATTCTTTTCAGTGTGTGGGTACAACTTGTCTATGTGCTTTTTCTTATTTTTACGGCCTATTTCTTTGTGACCTTGTACAATCAGTTGTCGGTGACTATCGAGCGGGCAAAGCTTGTGAAGCTCGCCACCCGGGATTCGCTCACCGGTTTGTACAATATCGGCCATTTTAAAATGTTGATGGCCGCTGAGCTTGCGACGCTGGCCATACGGCGGGATCGTGCCCTATCGGTTATCATGGGGGACGTCGACAATTTTAAACACACCAACGATACGTATGGGCACCTTACCGGCGACTCGGTCTTAAGAGAGGTGGCCTCGGTGGTGAAAAGCAATTGCCGCACGATGGACGTACCGGCCCGGTACGGCGGTGAAGAGTTTATTTTGATGCTGCCGGGCGCTGACGCTGGAGAGGCCTTCAAAGTGGCCGACAAGATACGGGTCCTCTTAAATCAAAAAGTATTTTTTAACGAGAAGGGGGATTTTAAAACCAGCATCAGTATCGGTGTCACCGAAGTCTCCGTAGAGGAAAAAGACCTAGAGACGATCATCGCCAGGGCGGACCGCGCGCTTTACGAGGCCAAACAGACCGGTAAGAATAAGGTGGTGATCGCCAGCGACTCCCCCCGGCGGCCCTCCGGCACCGTCTCATAGGGCGATCGTTGAAATACCGCTTGACAACCTTTAAGCCCGCATGGTATAAATTCCTCAATTCAATACCGTTGGTTCTTTCCTAAGTTCTGGGATAATTGAAGAGTTAAAAATTTTGGGGCGGGTATTT
>JACPXO010000025.1 GCA_016196505.1 Candidatus Omnitrophota bacterium | reverse complement strand
ATCCACCCCTAAACCGCGGGAGAGATACCCCCCGAAACCGCTCCGGTCGGCAAGCTCGACGGTTTGGTCGAGGGCCGCGCCCCAGAGGTTATGCGCGATCCCAAGAGCGCCGCCTTGAGCGATCTTTTCGCCCAAGGTCCCAGTTTCGCCCAGACGGGTGGGATCCCCTTCAATCGCCTTCACGGCCGTCGTTAACGGCTGAAACCCTATCTGTTCGGAGGCGCCGACAATGATCGCGATTTCCGTCCCCACGAACCACATGCCCGGCGTGCCCATGGCGATCTTGAGCCAAAATTTGGGGCTGGTGAGAGTGTTCCAAGCCGCCTTGACTAACGCCGAAGTGACATTAAACCGGGCGTTGATCTCCGCCTCGGCCTTGGCATCAAATGCGGAAGTACCGTACAATCGAACGTAAAGATATTCATGGACTACGGCCCGCTGGTAAGCCGACAGCCCTGTGAAACTCATACCAAACCCTTTAGGATGAAGTTTGTTGGATCGGACAGTGACATCCAAGAGGCCCACCAACACCCTATGCTGTTCTTCGGACAGAACGAATGAGCCGTCTTCTTTTTTGGCGTTCAAAAGCTTGTGAATATCGGCCAAGCGAAACGAGGTTATCACGGCGTTCTGGTTCAAACTTTTCAACAACTCCACATAAGTTTCAGCGCCAATCCTTTGGCGGAGAATATCATTCAAAACCGAAAACAGCTCTTGGCGGGTGGCCGGAGCGATGTCCTTTAAATTGAGCACGAACAAAGTCGCCGCCGAGTTTAAAAACGACCCGACGGTGAAGAAAAGAGTGTGGGCGTGCATTTTCCCGAAGGCCGGGATCACCACTTCCCAACCTAACTTGAGAATATCAAAACCATCCGGGGAATAACCCGAAATACCCAGGTTCGCGAACACGAGGGCGAGGATAACATCATACAAGATCCGCCGGACGCTCTCTCCGGTCCACCCTTTGGCTTTGATCGTCTTGAACGTCTTTGCCAGACGCAGGGTCAGCACTATGGCCGCGAGCGCCACGAACGACCAAAGTCCAAGACCAATGGCCGAGATAAGAGGCCCGCCGACCAAAGCGGCGACCATGAGCACGGACCGGCGCTGGAAAAATTCCAGGGCGCCGCCCGTAAGCAAAGACTCAAATGCAAGTTTCAGCCAGAAGCCAGCCGAGGTAGACTCCAAGGGCCTTTGTAGTGTTTCCCCAAAGGATCTCTCACGCTGAAGCGACGTGGCCTCGGCACGGACAATGGATCTAATCTCGTCGTCCGATAGCCACGGGAGGACGTATTGAGCGATATAGCTTTTCGGGCTCCATTCCCTGGCGGCGTTCTTCGGGGGAGCGATGAGCTGACCCGTGTAAGAAAACAGGGCGAACCAATAGGTCTTGATCTTGGCTTCAAAAATTCCTAGGACGAACATCTTAAAGAGATGGTACGGGAGCCCTACCACCAAATAAACCGCGCCGGACACGAGGGCCGCGGCACTTCTCTTCAAAGCCCCGAAAACCCCCGCTTTCTCGACCCGCGCCTCTCTCCAGGCGAAAACGGCTTCCGTCAGCACGTACCTCACTACGAGGAAAGCAAAAAATCCGAGGGCCAGGAGCCAGCCGACGCTAAAGCCGGCGACCAGGGCCAAAGCGCCAGTCAAAGCGCCGGCCGTGACAAAAGTCAAAGTAAGCCCAAGCCAACCAATGCCGGCGGCGATCCACTTTTCGCGGTTAAGCGCTTTTTCTTCGTCGCTTATTTCTTTCTTCTGGTCGGCTTGTCTAAAATGGTCATTGATAGTTTTGAGTCCCGTGAGGCCAAGGGAATTCTTCACTCGCTCAAGCAAAGCGGCTTGGATAGCAGGGTTCTCGACATCATATTGGATAAAGCGTTGGACGTCTTCGAGGGTTTTGATCTCTCGATACCCTAACGTCCCAAAAAGCAAAGCCATGGCCGGGATCACCCAAAGCGGGGTCGTGACAAAAAAAGCGAACACTGAAGTAAGAACGAACGCCGAAGCCGCGTAAAAAACGGCGTTCTTCCATCGGGAAACGGGTTCCGGGGCGATCTCCTGCGCCACGGTTTCCGGGGCCGGGGGAGCTACAACTAGAGGACCCACGGGCTCGGCTGGTGCCCGCGTTGGAGCAGTCTTCGCTACCGGCGACGGGATCGGTGCCGCCGGTGGAGTGGTTTTGACGGGCTCAGTTACAATCGGTTCGGCGACGACAGACGCAGCCGGTTCGATTGGAGTAACCGGCGCTGGACTCGGAGCAGGCGCGGGGGGTGTTGGACTAAATCCGGTTTCTTCTGCGATGATTCTGTCATAGAGTTGTTTAAATTCAACCCTAAACACCCTCGGAGTAGCAAAGGAGCGTTCATCGGCCACCCACTGGTCGAGTTCGGCATTGACCAAAGAAAAAATTCTCCTGGCCGCTTCCGACACTCTGGGAGTTTCCGACGCGATGACCGCCGCCATAAGATCAATGACGAATTTATTAGCGGTGGCCGATAGGATCTTCTTTTTTTCTCCTAGAAGCTTTTTTATGGAATCACGCAAGGACCATTGCTCAACCGACAACTGATAGAATGTTATAAACTCATTTAAATCACTGAACCGGCTATAAGCATCCCCTCGATGACGATACGTTTCCAAAATATCACGAATAATGTCTTTCCGGTCTATATCGGAAACCGCTTGAATCTCGGCTATAAACCCGGTCCAGGCATCCTTTCCAAACTCCGTTTCCACGAGCGCCCTGGCAAAGACCCTGTCCAAGTACCCACGAGAACGGATGTCGTTCCACTGGCTACCCACCGCGTCTACGACCGCCTGTTCAAAAGGAAAACCATGGTTTTTTGAAACGACTTCCTTAAGCGCCTGTTCGAAAGACGCGTAGGTCTCCCCTCTGAATTTTTTTTCTATCTTAGGACGAAGCTCTTCCAGCGTCGCCGCGCGCGCTCCAAGCGCCGAGGTTTTTTCGGCGCTTGGGAGCCCGCCTTCAGTTTGGCGGGGCGCGCCTGCGGGTCGGACTACAGCGGAGGTAAATTGTACTTCCGCCATCCGAACAAAACCACCAACCTGTTTAAGAAGATCTTTTGTCCGATCGTCACCATATTTTTCGCGGTCAACCATCAGCGGGGTCACACCGGGTGTGGGCGGCAACCAATGAACGATATCTTCGAAAGTGATGATCCCTTCAGAAACTCCGTTGATCGCCGCTAAATGGCTAAAACCTGTATCCAACGTTAACGCAAACCCATGGGACTCTCGAACAAGCCCTAAAAACTCATGGATGTCGTCGATCTCCATACGAGGGAATATCAGCGAGGCCTCATGCCCTTTTCCAACTCTCCCTTTGGCCTTTTGATAAACCCTTTCTACGTAGGTATAATCTTGATCCATGATTCCGCCATGAGTAAAAAGAAAATAAGTATTGTCGAGATTTTGCACCAGGTTGTTGATGACCTCTACCCATTGTTCTTCACTTAAAAGATCACGGTGAGTCACCGCGTACATATTGATCAAAAAGATCCGTTTTGTCCTGTCGAAAGGTTCTAAATGCCCCCCTCTTTGATACAATTCGCCCAGCCGCGACCAAGCTTCCTCAAGCTTTTCCCGGCTTAGCTGAATAGTCTGAATGTCTTTGGGTTCCATATTCAATCCCAAAATCCTATAGGTGTCGATAGCTTGCAACCACACCCCCCGGGCCAAGAACACGCCTGTTTTCGGCTGGTCGGAGAACCCGGAGACCTGAGATTGTCTGCCTTCCCTATCAACAAAGATAGCGGGATTATCGGCAAACTGGTTTTCGTAATTAGGAAACATCGCGTGAGCGTTTGAAACGGGAGACATCACCCCAATAACGTAGGGCTGTTTACCTGGGTATTTTATCAATGGCTCGGACTTAAAAAGTCCGGAAGGCATTACGTGGATCACCATGTCGATCTCATGGTCGGCGACGAACGACCTTAAATTTTCGAATGATTCTTTCCTAAAATAAGACATCTTTGAAACGGTCTCGACGGGAAGACTGAT
Source organism: Candidatus Omnitrophota bacterium (assembly GCA_016196505.1). Lineage (GTDB taxonomy): Bacteria > Omnitrophota > Gorgyraeia > 2-02-FULL-51-18 > 2-02-FULL-51-18 > JACPXO01. Next base: position 2,738 of record JACPXO010000025.1, on the reverse strand, counting down.
CACTTTTCCGGAAAAATTGTCGGAAGTAAAGATCTTGGGAAAATAGGAGGCCACATAAATGGTCGCCTCAGGAAAATCCCGTCTTAACCCGTCTACCAACGGATAAATGTCAATGATGGTTTCGCCCAACTTCGGATCCAATACCTTTTTCATGGAGTAGTTCACGAAGATCGTTTTGACAGATTCTCTGGGAATACCGGCTAAAGGCCTGTCGATCACAGGCAGTTTTTGCAGCCCTTGAGGAGCGGGTTGTACCACTGGCTTTAGCACGGCCCTTAGTTCGCTCGTCATAGCGCTAAGCTCGCCTTCGGCGATCGGAGCCAGACCCTGGCGGCGGGCATTGAGCGCGACCCTCTCGGCCAAATAGCTATCGTCCGGCACAGCCCCTTTCTCTATGGCCAAACGCACCCCGGCGGCTGTCTTCTCAACGAGACTTGCCCGGACTTCGGGGCTCAAAGCCCGCGCGCCTGCCACTTGGCCGCCAGGCGCTATGGAAACCTTCAAAAGATCCTGAGAAGATGCTTGGATGGCCTCGAGCGACTTGCCTGTGATCTCGACGGCGGTTTTTCCGGTCAACCCGCCACGGATCGAGGCGATCGCTTTATTTTGGGTGGCTACGGCGAAAACAACCGACCGCCCATCCAAAGTGGCGAAAGCGATGGTATCCGCGTCTTCCTGGGTCCGGCGCACCGTGACCGAATCCAACCACGCCCTGAGTTCGGCGGGCGAAACAATGCCTCCCTTTTTCTCGTAGCCGGCTTTGTAGGCGTTGTAAAAAGAATCTTTGAATTCCGGCGACACGCCCTCGGACCCGATCATGGAACGGGACGCCGCCATGAGCGCGGCGAAGCTCGCCCAGAGAAATTCGTTCCTCGAGTCTTCCGAATAGAAACGGTTTTGCAAATTAAGATAGGACGCCGCCGCGATGTAAAAATCGGAATCCTTGAACTCTTCTTCGTATTCCTTGGGCTTCTGAGTGAGGATGGCGAGGTACGGGCGGTCGGGGGACTTGTCGTCGAACTTGGGCATCACGACGAGGTACGAGAGCTTCTCCTCGTCCATGAGCTTCGAGATCCCCTCGGAGTGGAAACCACCGGTGATGAGCGCCGCAACGTGCGTGTTCTCGGCTTTCATGCGCTTCAGGGTATTCGCGAGAAGCATCCGGTTACGCTCGGTCGCGAGCGTATAGAAACGTTTGGCGCTTGGGATCGAACTTTCAAGCGCGTCAAAATCCACGTAGGCCTCGTACGGCACGCGGTATTTCAGCCCCAGACGGTCAAACTCGGCTCGGATGGCTTCGATCTCGCAAGACGGCTCATTCGTTTTGTAAAACTCATACTCTTTGGCCGTGAGCGTCGTGTCGAGAAGCCGGCTTAAAATAGAGACACAGCGCGAGAGGTTGGAAAGCGTACGCTCGTCGTCGCTCGTGAACATCTTTTCTTTCAACTCATCCTCGAAACTCTCCACCTCGTCAAAGATCGCGATGAGGTCGATGCTCTCGTAGAGCACCGCGTACTGGGAGTAGAGAATGATGTTGCGGTAGTCGAGGGGATTGATGCCGGCTCCTTGAGATACCTGGCTCAAGTAGTAGTGAAAAGCGCCCGGCGTGGTTTTGTTCTGTTTGAACTGTAGGGCCTGCAGGATCAGTTTTTCAAGTTCAGGTTTCGGGAGCTTCTGGCCCAGTTCCTCGACAAGGAGATTTCTCTCGAAAGTCGCTTTCTTAAAATCGATCTCCTTCTCGAGCTCCACGGCGTCGGCGAGTTTTTTGAGATTCCGGTACTTCTCGTGATCGACCCCGTGGCTTTTAGCCAGGCCGCTGAAGTACTGCCAATAATCGGTGAACTTGATGTCCCCGTTTTTATGCAGGAGTTTTTTGGAGCTGAGCTCGAGGATGGACTGCGGGTAGACTTTAGTCTCCAAAGCGCGCAGGGCCTTATTCAGCCCTTTGAGCTCCTTGCGGATCCCGGTCTTTTTCTCGATGAGGCCTTTAAAAACCTCGAGGTTTTCCCGGTAAAGCGAGGCGTCGTCCACGCCGTAGAGCGTCACGGGGCTTTCGGCAATCATCGAGTAAAACTCACCCGCCGAGATCTTGCCCTCCTTCAGAAGGTACTCGCCGGTTTGCTTGCGGACTTCGGCGATCGGAAAGCTTTGGACCAGCGACGTATCGACGAGGTCCGAGGCGCCTTCAAGAGCGATGAGGTTCAGGTCGTAGTTCTTGACGAGGTTATCGAGGATCTTGGTGATGCTTTCCTGGGCGCCGAGTTTGGAGTGGGCGTCCTGGATGTTGATGATGACGTCTTCGGCGGCGCCGCGGGCGACGACTTTCCTGGCAAGCCCGGCGTCGTTGGGGATCACGATCTTTTGAAGTTTATTCTGGATGTCCTTGCCCGAGTCGGCGGTTTGGGGCTTCGTAACATTGGACCAGAGGGGTGTGCCTCCTTGAGCGTAAACGAAATCTTGGCCGAGGAAGGCGATGACGACTATCAAAGAAATGGCCCTGAGCGTCAAGCCGTATCTGGATTTCCAGGGCTTCTCACTCACCGCTTCGTCCATCGTTGGGTTTTTCTCTATTTCGTCCACTTTATTTCCTCGTTAATTAAACTTCTTAAAATACATATAAAATAAATTGAAGAACTAAAACAAAAAAATAGCTCTAAAGCCACCGTTTCTCACGGGCTTTAAAGCTCGAGTTTTTTCCTTTTTATTAAGTTGATAATCAAGGTACGCGATCCCACTCG
>JACPXO010000098.1 GCA_016196505.1 Candidatus Omnitrophota bacterium | reverse complement strand
GATGTGATCGAGCATCTCAAAGACCCCAAGGCCGCCTTGAAAGAGCTAAGACGTGTCTTAAAAAATGACGGAATCCTGTATCTGAGCACTCCGGACATCGAGAGTTTTTTGAGCCGGGTTTTAAGAGCCAAATGGTGGGGGATCAACAAATTTCATCTTTTTTACTTTTCAAAAAAGACGCTTGAACAGCTTTTTCATGAAGTGGGTTTCAAAAGTTTGTGCTTCATGCCTTACCCGCGTATTTTTTCGCTGGGTTATTGGACCAAACGGCTTGAACCCTATCCTTTTTTTGTACGGTGGCCTTTCCAATTCGCCGCCGGCCTGGGCGGCCTGAGAGGGGTTTTGCTTAAAGTCGTGCTCCACGACCAGATCGACGTCATTGCCAGAAAACTTCAGCGTTTAGACACGGTGCGCGAGGAAGACGTGGCCCTTCCCGAAGTCACTGCGTCCAAACTTAAAGTCATGGCCATACTCCCGGCCTACAACGCGGCGAAAACCCTCGAGCGCACCGTTCAGGATATCCCTAAGGACGCCGTGGATGAAATTATCCTGGTGGATGACGCAAGCCGCGATGAAACGGTAGCCATCGCTAGACGCCTGAAACTTACGGTGTTTCGCCATGCCCAAAACCGGGGGTATGGGGCCAACCAGAAAACTTGCTACGAGAAGGCCATCGAGCGGGGGGCCGGGATAGTCGTGATGGTGCACCCCGACTACCAGTACGACCCGAGAATGATCCCTCAACTCATCGAGCCGATCCGGCGAGGGGAAGCCGACGCGGTGTTCGGTTCGCGCATGATGAAAGGCGGAGCGCTCGAAGGAGGGATGCCGCTTTGGAAACACAATGCCAACATTCTCCTCACGGCTTTTGAAAACGTCGTGCTTGGGACGTACCTCACGGAGTACCACTCGGGGTTCAGGGCTTACAGCGCTGAAGCCCTTCAAAGGATCCGTTACCGGGACAATTCGGATGGTTTTGTGTTCGACACGGAGATCATCGTGCAGTTGGTCGCCAACCGCATGAAGATCGACGAGATCCCCATCCGCACGCGTTATTTCGAAGAGGCGTCCTCGATCAAACTTTGGCCGAGCATCCTTTACGGGCTCGGCATTCTCCGCGTGATGCTCCGCACTTGGCTGCATTCCAAGGGCATTTTCAGGGACAAAAAACTCTTCCCCGCGAGCCCGTCACGATCCGCTTAAGGTTTACTTACGCAAAGGTCAGTAAGTATTTTTAGTGAGGTATTCGATCATGTCGCGCGTGGAGACCACGCCGATGGGGATGCCGTTGTCGACGACCGGCACGTGCCGGAATTTCCCGATGGACATTTTGTGAAGCGCGAAAGACAGCGGCGCGTCCTTGTCCAGCCACTCCGGGTTCGGGGTCATGATGCTTTTGACGGGGAATTTTTCCAGGTCTTTGGCCTTTCCGGCCACTTTCAGCAGGATATCCCGGATGCTCGCGATCCCGATGAGTTTCTTGTTCGAGTCGCAGACGAGCACGCACCCTTTGGTCGGCAAGGCCTGCATCCTTTGAATCACTTCCTTCATCGAGGTATCGGGCGACACAAGGATGGGGGGAGTCTTCGAGATAAAATCCGCCACGCGTTCGGTCATGATCTTTTTCTGAAGCTTGTCTTTGCTCGGTTGAGGTAGGTCTTTTTGCATGAACGAGTGCAGGCACTTGCCGCAATGGTCGCTCCCCAGGATATTCTCATGGCCGCAGTAAGGGCATTTTTGCTTCATGGCGTCAAACCTCCCAGATATCTTCCGTGTAAAGGATCTTTCGCAAGTCGCCCTTGCCTTTTTTCTGAATGGACGCTTTGACCTGTTCCTCCAGCATCTCGTTGTAAGTCGGCTTTTCGATGGAACGAAACACCCCGAACGGCACCGGCATCTCGGGAAACTCCATCTGGCTTAAAAGGTACGCGTAATTCGGCGAGGGGTCATTTTCATTATGAACCAGTAGTTGGCTTTGGTCTTTCACGCTTGCCAGGTCCACGATCTCTGTTTTAAACCCGTTCGACACGATGCCTTTGTCTTTATTCTTTCCGAAAACCAGAGGTTTGCCGTGTTCGAGGTAGAGCGCGCGGTCGTCCCGGTGCTCACGGCCGGTGATCGGAACATGCGTGTCTTTGTTGAAGATGATACAGTTCTGGTAGATCTCCACGAAGGAGACACCTTTGTGCTGGGCGGCCCGCGCCAGGGTCTGGCCCATGTGCCGCGGGTCGTTGTCCACGGTGCGCGCGATGAAGGTGGCTTCCGCGGCGATCGCGATACAGAGCGGGTTAATGGGGTAGTCAATGGAGCCGTCGGGCGACGATTTTGTGATCTTTCCTTTTTCGGAAGTGGGAGAATACTGGCCTTTGGTCAAACCGTAGATCTGATTGTTGACCAAAATGATATTGAGGTCGACGTTCCGGCGCAGGGTATGAATGAGGTGATTCCCCCCGATGCTCAAGCCGTCCCCGTCACCGGTCACGACCCAGACGGTCAGGTCGGGACGGGCACATTTCAAGCCCGTCGCGATCGAGGGCGCGCGGCCGTGGATCGTATGGAATCCGTAAGTGTTCATATAATAAGGAAAGCGGCTTGAACAGCCGATGCCCGATACGAAGACGTGGTTTTCGCGCGGCGTCGTGAACTGCGCGAGTGTGCGTTGCATCACCGACAGGATCGCGTAGTCCCCGCAACCGGGGCACCATCGCACCTCCTGGCCTGAGACAAAATCTTCCTTGGTGTAAGGAGGTGGTGGGATCATAAAAGCTCCTTCACCTTTTGCTTGATCTCCCGAATCTTGAATGGCTGGCCGGTCACGCGGTTGTAGCCGACGCAGTGGACGCCCTCGAATTCGGAACGGATGAGAACTATGAGTTGGCCCGCGTTGATCTCCGGGATAAGCACTGTCTCAAAGTTTTTCAGGATCTCGCCTAAGTTCTTTGGGAAAGGGTTGAGGTAATTTAAATGGCACGAGGAAACCTTGGCGCCTTCTTTTTGGAGCTCGGTCACGGCTCCAAAAATGGAACCGTAGGTGCCGCCCCAGCCGAGGACAAGGACTTTGCCTTTTGTTTCACCGGTTACCTGCGCCGGCGGAATGTCCTCGGCGACGCGCCGGACTTTCTCGCGTCTC
>JACPXO010000097.1 GCA_016196505.1 Candidatus Omnitrophota bacterium | reverse complement strand
TTCCGAAGAGCATTTCTGGAAGGTCGTGGATAAATTCCGCCCCGAGCACCTGTGGGAGAAAAAAGGCGGCGAGTGGCGTTTGAAATGGAGGGTGTCTTAAGTGGAGATGGTGCGTCCCCAGTCGCTGGCCGGAAATATCGTCGTGATCGACGGTTTTTCGCGTTCCGGGAAAACGCTTTTGGGGCCGGTTTTGTCGTCGCTCAAACGGGCGGAACTCTGGTGCCTAGATTATCTTTTTGAGTACCTCTGCACGCTCCGGTCCCTCGGAAAGATCGACAAGGACGCCTGTGCCATGATGATACGTCTTTACGCGGACATCGACCTTTACCATCAGGCGATCGGGCGGAACACCAACTTCAGAAGAGACGACGACAGCGGCGTCTACAAGAACGGCCTGGAGAAAGTTTATCTTAAAAGAACGCTCGAGCCCGCGGGGGACCGGACGGTGCGTGACATCCGGCGGAAGCGATCCATCCTCTTTTTGATGACGCACTATATTTTCGGCGCTTCGGACATTTTGTTCGAATCGCTCAAAGACCGCCTGAAGCTCTATCTCCTCATGGAGCGGCACCCTTTGTGGCTTATAGAGAGCTGGCATGAAGGCGGCTGGGATGAGCGCATCGGCAAGGACCCGAGGGAATTCCAGCTATGCTGTCGGGTCGGCGGCCGTGTCGTGCCCTGGTTCGCGAGCCGTTGGGCCGCCGAATACGCGTCGCTGGGCCGGCTCGAGCAGGCGATCCGAGTGATCGCGTATTTTGAAGACAGCTTTGAAAAGCGCCGCCGGCGTCTCTTGCCCCGGGACAGGAAAAAATTCTTGAGAGTGCCTTTCGAGGCGTTCGCAACGGATCCCGGCCCGATCCTCAGACGGATCGAAAAGACACTGGGGACAGCCCCCACGCCGTTAACACGCCAGATCATGAAAAAGGCCGGCATCCCACGCGCTGTGTCCATGGAAAGTCTCCGGGGTCAGCGCAAAAAAGTCGAGCGGCTCCTGGAAAAAGAAAAGGTGAGGCCTCGATACCGCAGACTCTTGGAACGCTTGAGTGACGGGTATCTCTCGAAGCACGCGTCTTTTTTTAAGGACAGGTTTTGAGGTTCCGCTTTCTCTCCTATCCGTTGGGCGCACGTAACCCCCTGTATGGAGGGGGATCGGCTTCTCCTGAGCTCAAGAAGCTTCGGGATATTAAAAAGGGGGATTCGAGCAACTCGTACTGGTTTGGGCTCAACAACCATTGGGGGACTCACGTCGATGCCCCCGCTCATTTTTTCGAGCGCGGGAAGGAGATCGCGGACTATCCCGCAGAATTCTGGCGGTTTGGCCGCCCGCAGGCGCTCGAGGTCCGTCTTCGGCCGGGACAACTTTTATGCCGGAAGGACCTTGAGGGGAAGATCAAAAAAACCACCGATCTTTTACTGTTCCGGTCGGGATGGGCGAAGCGGCGCGGCGAAGCGGACTACAATTCCAGAAATCCGGGCGTGCACGCGGAAGTGGGGTTTTGGCTGAGGCGGTGTTTTCCCAAGATGAGGGCTGTCGGTTTGGACTGGCTCTCGTTGTCTTCCTACCAGAAAAGGGAAGAAGGAAGAGCGGCCCATCGGGCGTTTTTGGACCCGGCGGGCGCCGGCCAACCGGTTTTGATCATCGAGGATATGGATCTTTCGGCCCCCTTGGGGGGTTTGCGCGAAGCGTGGGTGCTTCCTATCCGGGTGGAGAACATGGACAGCGCTCCCTGCACGGTGGTCGGGGTGTTTTGAAATGAATCTCTATTTGAGGAGGAAAGATGAAACGCATGGGTAAAAAAGGGCAGAAAAGAACGGCGATCGTATTCGGCGGATCCGGCTTTTTGGGAAGCCACGTCTGCGATGTTTTGAGCGAGCGCGGGTTTGGCGTGAAAGTGTTTGACCGCACCCCTTCTCCGTATCTTCAAAAGGACCAAACGATGATCATCGGGGACGTTCTGGACCGCCAAAAGGTCATGAAGGCCGTGGCCGGGTGCGATTATGTGTACAATTTTGCGGGCGTGTCGGACCTGAACGAGGCCACGACGAAGCCCTTGGATACGATCCGCTTCAATGTGGAGGGGAATGCTCACATTCTGGACGCGGCGGTGGGTGCCAAGGCCAAGCGGTTCATTTTCGCCAGCACGATCTACGTTTACAGCGAAAAAGGCGGTTTTTACCGGTGCAGCAAGCAGGCCTCGGAGCTTTATATTGAAGAATGCCAGCGGCAATACGGATTGGATTTCACGATCCTGCGGTACGGAACGGTTTACGGCCTGCGGGCGGATCAACGCAACAGCGTGTACCGTTACCTTTTGGAGGCGGTGACCAAAGGCGTGATCGAATACCCGGGCAGCGGGGACGAGGTGCGGGATTATATCAACGTCCGCGACGCGGCGCGGCTCAGCGTGGACATTTTGGGTGAGCCCTACCGGAATCAGCACATCATCTTGAGCGGCGCCCACCCGGTCAAGTCCAAGAACATGATGATGATGATCCGGGAGATGCTGGATAAAAAAGTCCGGATCAAATTCCAGGTCAAAAAAAAGATAGCTGCGCACTATGAACTCACGCCTTATTCGTTCGCTCCGAAGATCGGGTATAAACTCACGGATCGTTTGTATGTGGACATAGGGCAGGGCTTATTGGAATGCCTGCACGAAATTTACGGCGATCTCAAAACCAAGGGTGCCGACCGTCATGCCGATCCGTTATAAATATGACGCCCTGGTCTTCGACTTCGACGGTGTGCTGGTAGAATCGGAAGCGATAAAAACTCAGGCGCTCATGAAACTTTTCGTCGACCGCGGCCGGGACCTCGTCCAGAAGATCGTCGATTACCACGCCCGGAACTTCGGGATCTCGCGTTTGGTGAAATTCAGATATTTTCACGAGGTTCTTTTTAAAGAGACGTACACGCCCGAGATAGAGAAAGACCTTGCCGAGAGGTTTTCACGGCTCGTGGAAGAAAAAGTGATCGACGCGCCGTGGATAGCCGGCGCCCGTGAATTTTTGGAAACGCATCACCATTCGCTGCCGCTTTTCATCGCTTCGGGGACGCCGGAGGGGGAGCTTTTGAGGATCATTTTAAAAAGAAACATGCGTCACTACTTTAGGTCGGTACACGGATCGCCGCCCACGAAAGCGAATATTCTCCGGAAGATCATCGGCGACAATGGTTTCTCGCCGGACCGCGTGTTGATGGTGGGGGACTCAGAGGCCGATTACGCCGGGGCGTCCGAGGCCAAGGTCGATTTTTTAGCTTGTTCGAACGGTTCGACGGGTTTGCCTGGCCCCGTGCTGCCGGATTTGAAGCGGCTGGAGGCGTTCATCCGGTGAAAGCGGTGGTTTTATCCAACCAGTCTCAATTTTCGGAGTGGGTCAGCCGGGGTTACCGGGCCGATGAGTTCTCCCTTTTTTGCGACAATCCGAGATTGTTCGACTTCTTAAGAAAAAAAGGCCTGCCTTTTCAAGAGCTCAGCGAGCTTTCATTAAAAGACCAATGGGCCGGCATCAACGCCTGGGGTTGCGCCGAGGTCAGCCGCTGGATGAAGGCGTGCCAAAAGGCGCACGTGTTCAGCGACGTCGACTTGGCGTCCGTCGTGCGGCATTTTTTTGCGATGACCCTGATCCCCGCCGTTAAAAATCATCGCTTCGCCCGCGAGATCCTGGCGTCTCCGGGCCTCACTGAGGTCGTCACCTTCGAATCCTCCAACAAAAGGAAATTTCCGTTTTTCTCCGGCAACGGCTATCTCAATCATTTTTTGGCCGAAGGCGGCCGCGAGGCCCAGGTGTCCGTGTCCGTGATCCCGGTTTACGAGAGAGAGAACCTGGAATACGTGGTGCCGGTGACTTTGGCTTGGGCGCTGGTGTCCAACGTCAAAAAATTCCTTAAGCAATTTTTCAACGTCGTTTATCGCTGGGCCATGCGCCCGGACGAGAAGATCTCCGTCGTGGCTCATGGTTCTTTGAGGCATCTCGGCTCCACGATCGGCGAGCTAAAGAAGCGCGGCGAGGCCATCGCTCTTTTTGATTTTGAATTTCACTTCGAGCAGTTTCGATTCGCGCTGGAGCATAAGATCCCGTATTGGCTGCCGCCGTTATTTGACTCAAGCCCAGGGGACGCGGAGGCGCTCTCGCAAAGGTATTTTGCTGAGTTCAAAAAAGCGCTTGAGCTGATGAAACCCTCAGGGCTTTTTATCCGTGAAGGGCACGATTTCTCCGGGTTCATCACGTCGCAGCTTTTCTACGGCCTCAAGGACTATTGCGAGGATCTGGCCAAACGTGCGCGGCTTTATGAGGACCTGCTCAAGGCCTGCCGTTTACGAGCGCTGGTCCTCGACGAGGATTACGCGCTGCGCTGTTCTTTTTTGGCCGCGTTCATGAAGGCGAGAGGCCTGGCTCTTTTCTGTGTGTCACACGCCAATCTGGGCATTGATTTTTCGATCCAAGAGCCCGATAGAAATTTTCACCATGCCTGGACATGCGTTCACTCCGAATTTGAAAGGGACATGTACGCGGTACGGGGTTGGGACCCGTCCAAGATCGTGGTCACCGGCACCCCGCGCTACGACCGGCTGCTTCGTTTGGCCCAGGAGAAACGCCCTAAAAAAAACGGCGGCGCGCTCAAGCTGCTATACACCGCCACGGGGCTTTGGGGTTTTTCGCCGGACCAGCACGGGTATTTGGGATGCCACTTCGTATGTTACGGAGATTTTCAAATTCCGGCCTTCAAGACCATCCTCGAGGCCATCGAGGGTTTGCCGATCGAGATGACCGTCAAGCCCCACAGCGCAGAGTCCGTGCCGATGTGGCATCAGTTTATCCGCGAACTTCAGCCAAAAAACAGCGTCAGGATCACCGCCCAGGCGGACGATTATTTTAAGCTCTTGACGGAAAGCGACGCCATGATCCTGTCCTACTGGTCCACCGGGCTCATCGAGTCGGCGCTCTGCGGGGTCCCCACTTTTTTTGTGAGGCCCAGTTCTTTTGAAAGCCCTGTTTTAAAACGATTCTCCGAGCAGGGCTATTGTCATCTGGTGAGTAACACCGCCGAATTGAGGCAGGCGATGCGGGCCTTGTGCCAAAAGGGACCGGGTTTTTTTAAGAATGATTACCGCAAGGATACCGCTTATTACCTTAGTTTTCTCGATGCTCAGAGCACCGGGCGCGTTGCTGATCTTGTCCAAAACGGTCGGACCTCCGGGGGCTTAAAACAGCATGAATGACTGCCGGGTCGTCGTCCTGAATTTCAACGGAGAATCTCTTTTAAAGGAGTGCCTGCCGTCGGTCACGGACTCCGCGCGAAAAAGCAAATACCGGTGCGCGGTGACGGTGCTGGATAACGGAAGCGTCGATCGGAGCCGGGAGGTGGTGGCCAAAGATTTTCCGGAGGTTTGTTTTGTCCAAAGCCGGGAGAACAAGGTCCTGTGCTCGTACAACGATTATCTTAAGACCCTTGAGGAGGAATTCGTCGTGCTCCTCAACAACGACATGATCGTGGACCCGGGTTTTATCGATCCGCTTTTGGATTGCTTGATCCGGGATCCCCAGGCCTTTTTTTCCACCTCCAAAGCCCTAGGGGCGGACCGGAAGACCTACGAGGGGTCGCTTTCAAAGATCGGGTTTGGCCGCGGTTTGGTATGGGCCACGTCTTTTTTTAAAGGGTACGAACCCAAGATCGGAAGCCGTCATAAAACCATGTTGTGCGGCTTTGGGGCGTTCCGCAAGAGTTTTTTTGAAGCGCTGGGGGGTTATGACGAGCTTTATCTCCCCGGGACCGTCGAAGACCTCGACCTCTGTTACCGGGCGTATCGCCGCGGCTGGGTCGGGTATTATTGCCCCGAGAGCGTCATTTGCCATCTCGGACAGGTCAGCTTTAAAAAGCGCTTTGGGCCGTCCGGTATCCGGCGGATCAACCGGCGTAACCTTTATTTGTTCGTTTGGAAGAATATCCGCAGCCGGCGGCTTCTGGCGCAGCATTTTATCTTTTTGCCACTGCAGCTTCTCAAGTATCTCTGTTGTTGGCAGTGGGATTTTATCGCGGGATTTTTCCAAGCGTTGTCACGGCTCCCGGCCGCCCTTCGACGAAGGGCTGAAGACCGGTCGGAGCCGTGGACTTTGGCCGATGAGCAGATCTTCGAGATCTCCGCGTCCATTTAAAGGAGCCGAAAACCGCCCATGACCCGAAAAGAAGAGATCATCACGGATGCCAGCTTTTATTCCTTGGCGTCGATTTTGACGCAGGGGATCACGTTGGTAGCCGGTATCCTGACACGGCATTTTTTGGGTCCGCTGCAGATGGGGATATGGTCGCTTTTGCAGGTCATCCTGGTGTATTCGAGCTACCTGACGCTGGGGGTGCATGAGGCGGTGTCCCGCGAGATCCCGTTCTACTATGGCAAAGGGGACCATGCCCGGGCCGATGAGATCAAGAATTTGATCTTTAGTTTTTCCACCTTAATGGCGGTGGTCCTGGCGGCGGGCGTTCTGAGCTACGCGGTGTGGCGCCGAGCGGGCCTAGGCCGTGAATACTTCTATGGGCTTTTGTTCGTTTCGGGGCTGGTCATTTTACAGCGGGTGAACAACCTTTACATCGCTTTCCTGCGCGGGTATAAACATTTTTCTTTGGCGGCCAAACAGATGGTGTGGTCGTCCGTGGTCAATGCGGTGTTGGTGGCGATCCTAAGCTGGCGTTACCGTTTCTACGGTTTCATGTGGGCCATGGCACTGAGCTTTTTATTCAATATCGTCTATATCGTCTGCCACCAGCGGTTCCGTTTTCAGTGGAAAATGGACCTGGGGAAAATAACGGAGCTTATACGCTACGGTTTTCCACTGATGCTCGTGGGGCTCTTGAGCACTGTTTTCTTGACGATCGATAAGCTCATGATCGCGAAGATGATCGGGGTGAGAGAACTGGGGTTGTACAGCGTCGCGACGCTTTCTTACACGTACATCGGCAATATCCCGACCGCGATCGGCATCGTGCTCATCCCGAATCTGCACCAAAAGTACGGCGAGACCCAGAACAGCGCCGATCTCCGGGGGTACTTGACCAAGTCCGCTCAGGTTTTTTCGGATCTGATGCCCGTGATGATCGCGGTGGGCTGGCTTTTGGTGCCGTTCTTTGTCCGGGCGGTGCTCTCGGATTTCGAGGGCAGTATCGAGCCGATGCGCGCCCTTATTTTAAGCGGTTATTTCCTGGCGCTGCTTCATCCTTACAGTTATTTCCTGGCGGTGGTTCGCAAACAGATGTGGCTTTTACCGATCCTGCTGGTGGCGTGTCTTTTGGCTTTTGTGTGCAACCTGGTGACCATCCGTCAGGGTTGGGGGATAGTCGGCGTCGGGATAGCGACGACCGTCGTTCTGTTCATCAAATTCACCACGACGTATGTTTTGGCGTGCCGGCAGATATTTACACGGAGGGAATACTTGAAAAACTACGCGGTCTACCTTTTCAAGTTTTTATTCATGGTGGCGATCTTGTTCGCTTTGAGACGCCTGTGGCCCACGGCGGAGCGGTCTCTCGCGCAAACGATAGGACAGTGCCTGATCTTCGGGGTCCTCTACGCGCCGTTCTTGTGGAAATTGAACAAAGACCTGGGAGTGTTCGCGACGCTCAAGAAAAAATTCATGGACCGGCTCATGCCTGAAGACAACCTCGCGGATACGGGAACATGAACTATGGCTAAAGAAATTTTGTGCACGCTGGGACCCGCTTCCATGAACGAGAGGGCCATCACGCGCTTGACCGCCTTGGGGGTGGCGCTTTTCCGGCTGAACCTCTCTCACACGAAGCTCCAGGACGTGGCCCCGCTCATCGAAAAGGTGCGGGCGCTCACGGCGGTGCCCCTTTGCCTG
>JACPXO010000096.1 GCA_016196505.1 Candidatus Omnitrophota bacterium | reverse complement strand
CTCCTCGATCAGCGGGTGAGGGAAGCGCATCTGGCGGTCGACAAGATGATGAGCGCTCCCGACCAGAGCATTCCGGAAGAACTTTTGGCCAAGTGCAAGGCCGTGGCGATCTATCCGAGCGTGCTGAAAGGCGGGTTTGTGTTTGGCGCGCGTTTCGGACAAGGCGTGGTCTTGAAACGCGACGAACAAACCGGCGCTTGGGGACCGGCGGCTTTTTCCACAATCGGCGGCGGCAGTTGGGGGGTACAGATCGGCGTTCAGGCCTCAGACCTCGTGCTCGTGATCATGAACGACCGCGGACTGGAGGGATTTCTCTCGAGCCGCTTTGTGTTGGGGACGGACGCTTCCGTAGCCGCCGGGCCTGTCGGGCGCGACACGCAGGTGGCGACGGACCTTTTTCTCCAGTCCGGGATCTTGTCTTATTCACGCTCGCGGGGGCTTTTCGCGGGAGTGGTGTTGGATGGCTCTTGGGTCACGCAGGACAACGACTCTAATTCCAAGTATTACGGTAAAAAAGTGACTTCGAGGGATATTTTAAACGGCCATGCGGTCGATTTTCACCCCGCCGCCAAGGCCTTGGCCGGCGCGCTCGACGAGTATTCCTCCCGCTGGGACAAACGGATCGTCAAAAAATAATAATTCTGCTGGAGTAGCCTGCCTGCCCTGCCTACCGGCAGGCAGGCGGCAGGCAGGCTCAGCTAAAGCAGTCTCCGCCAAAAATCGCGACGGATCCGTCGCACAAAGCATTGGCGGATGAATAAGTTTGCTGGTGTAGCTCAGTTGGTAGAGCAGCTGTTTCGTAAACAGCAGGTCGTCAGTTCAATTCTGACCACCAGCTTAAAATTGTAGTTCTTGTCGCGATTTTTGTGACGGATCCGCCAATGCTTTGTGGCGGAGATTCGTAATCGACAGGTCACCGGTTCAATCCCGGTCTCCAGCTTAGATTTTTAACAAAGGAGAGTGTGTCATGGGAAGTGATGTCTTGAAGATCACGGACGCCAATTTCGGAAGTGAAGTGGCTTCTTCCGCGGTACCGGTGCTCGTGGATTTCTGGGCGGTTTGGTGCGGCCCGTGCCGCTTGATGGGCCCGATCCTGGACGAGGTGGCCCCGCTCTACGCGGGAAAGTTTAAGATCGGTAAACTGAACGTCGACGAGAACGAGGCCACGCCGACGCGTTTCGGGATCATGAACATCCCGACCATGATATTTTTTAAGAACGGCGAGGAAGCGGACCGCGTGGTGGGAGCGATCGGGAAGAACGACCTTCAGAAAAAGATCGACAGGGTTTTAAACGCTTGAAAGAATGCCGGTTGGCGGTTTTTTGTTCCGGTTACGGGTCGAACTTTCAGGCCATCCTGGACGCGATCCGGAAAAAGAAACTGAACGCTTCGATCGCGCTCATGGTGTGCGACAACCCTTCGGCTTATGCGCTCACACGGGCCAAAAAAGACCGCGTCCCCGTTTTTCTTTTTAACCCAAAACTTTTCAAGTCCCGCAAAGCTTATGAGAAAATCCTCACCTGTGTGTTGAAAAGCCAGCAAACGGACCTGGTGGTCCTGGCGGGTTTTATGCGCATCCTCACGCCTTACTTTGTCCGGACGCTCAGGGACCGTATTTTGAACATCCACCCGTCGCTCTTGCCCCGTTTTAAGGGAGCGCACGCGATCCGTGACGCCTTCGAGGCCGGCGTGAAGGAGACGGGGGTCACGGTGCACCTCGTGACCGAAAAAGTCGATGCCGGCCCCATCCTTCTCCAGAAAAAAGTACCGGTGTCGAAAACAGATACGCTTCGGTCGCTCGAGACGAAGATCCACCGCGCCGAGCATCGGCTTTATCCACTTGCGGTCAAAAAGTATATTTC
The DNA here is from genome assembly GCA_016196505.1 of Candidatus Omnitrophota bacterium. Lineage (GTDB taxonomy): Bacteria > Omnitrophota > Gorgyraeia > 2-02-FULL-51-18 > 2-02-FULL-51-18 > JACPXO01. The sequence continues at coordinate 925 of JACPXO010000096.1, read as the reverse complement.
CTATAATAATCGGACTTCTAAACTCAAGGAAAAATAATGGTAAAGATCACGGTAAAAAATATTCAAGCTAGGGAGATCCTGGACTCGAGAGGGAACCCGACCGTCGAGGTCGATTGTCTCCTTTCAGACGGCGCCTTCGGCCGGGCGGCGGTCCCTAGCGGCGCGTCGACCGGGGAACATGAGGCCGTGGAGCTCCGCGACGGCGACAAAAAGCGTTATTTGGGCAAAGGGGTGTTGAACGCCGTCTCTCACGTGAATGGGGAGCTGGCCAAGGCCTTGAAAGGCAAGGACCCTTTTAAACAGCAAAAGGCAGATGAGGCGATGTGCCGGCTCGACGGCACCGAGAATAAAAAACGGCTCGGCGCCAACGCGATTTTGGGGGTTTCCCTGAGTTTGGCCAAAGCCGCCGCGCAATCGAAAAAGAGGCCGCTTTATTCCTATGTCCGGGACCTCATGGCCCGTCCGAAACCGCCGCTTTTGCCGGTGCCGATGATGAATATCCTGAACGGCGGGCTTCACGCGGACAACAATGTGGATCTGCAGGAGTTTATGATCATGCCTTTTGGCGGAAAAAATTTTTCCGAGGCGCTGCGGATCGGAGCGGAGGTATTCCATCACCTGAAAAAGATCCTTCACGACCGGAAGCTGTCGACGGCCGTCGGCGACGAGGGGGGATTTGCGCCGAACGTTGGTTCCAACGCGGAGGCCATCGAGGTTATTTTAGAAGCCGTTGAAAAAGCGGGGTACCGGCCGGGGGAGGACGTGAAGATCGCCTTGGACCCGGCCTCAAGCTCTTTTTACGAAGAAGGCGCCTACTGGCTTGAAGCCGAGAAAGAACCCAAAAAAAGCGCCGGGGACATGGTGGATTTTTACGCGCGTTGGCTTGAAAAATACCCGATCTTTTCCATTGAGGACGGACTGGCCG
>JACPXO010000102.1 GCA_016196505.1 Candidatus Omnitrophota bacterium | reverse complement strand
TCATCAAAACTGCCTCAGGAATCTCACGTCATTCTCAAAAAATTGGCGGATGTCTTCCACGCCGTACTTCAGCATCGCGATGCGCTCGACGCCCATTCCAAAAGCAAAGCCGGAGTATTTTTCCGGGTCTATCTTTCCGGCGCGGAGGACGTTCGGATGCACCATGCCGGCTCCGAGGATCTCAAGCCAGCCCTGTTTCTCAAAATAGAGGTCGATTTCGGCGCTCGGTTCGGTAAAAGGAAAAAAATGCGGACGGAACCTGAGACGGGTTTTCGAGCCGAAAAATTCCCTGGCAAAAGCGAACAAGACGCCTTTTAGGTCCGCAAAACTCACGTGCGTGTCGATACAAAGCCCCTCGATCTGATGGAACATGAAAGAATGCGTGGCGTCCGTCGCGTCCGGGCGGAACACCTTCCCCGGGGCGATGATCTTGATCGGGGGTTTGGACCTTTCCATCACGCGGATCTGCACTGTGGAGGTCTGGCTTCTCAAGAGCTTCCCGTTCTCGAGATAAAAGGTATCGAAACTGTCGCGGGCGGGATGGTCCAGGGGGATGTTGAGCGCCTCAAAATTGGCGCGCTCGGTCTCCACCTCGGGCCCTTCGACCACCGAAAAACCCAGGCGGGAAAATATCCTCGTCACGTCCAACACTACCTGCGTGAGCGGGTGCAAACCCCCGAGGGCATAAAAGGTGCCCGGCATCGTGGGGTCGGGACAACTTCCCGGACGGCGCGGCGGCGCGGCCTTCAGCTCATTTTCCCTGGAGTTAAAAACGGCCTCAAGCGCCGCTTTTACGCGGTTGAGTTCCTGGCCGGCGGCGCGGCGCTCCTCCGGCGGAACCTCGCCGATCCTGGCGGACACGGAGGCAAAAAGCCCCTTTCGCCCAAGGTATTTGACCTTGATCTCTTGAAGCACCTTGGAATCAACGGCTCCCCCGGCTTCCCGGCTCGCCTCAGATTCTAGATTTTTAAGCGCCTCAATCATTAACCCTTCGCTATCTTTACCAGTTCCGCGAACGTCTTTTTTTCACTGTGCGCCAGGTCCGCGAGGATCTTGCGATCGATCGCTATCTTGGCCTTCCGAAGCCCCCCGATCAAACGGCTGTAAGTCATCCCGTTCTCCTCGGCGGCGGCGGCGATGCGCGTGATCCAAAGTTTCCGGATCACGGACTTCGAGTCGCGGCGGTCACGCGTCGCGAACATGAGCGCGCGCTGAACGGTTTCGCGCGCGGTCCGGTAAAGCCGGTGGCGGCCGCCGACGAAACCCTTGGCGCGTTTTAGAAATTTCCTTCTCCTCCGCCTCCCGGCGGGGACGGTATTGGCTCTAGGCATATGGCAACAACCTCCTCAACTGTTTTTCCATCGAACCACTCACGAGGTCGTTTTCCCTCAAATGCCGTTTGCGCTTGGAAGACTTGGACTGCAAAAGATGCCTCTTCCCCGCCCGCATTTTTTTAAACTTTCCCGTTTTCGTGGTACGGAACCTCTTGTGAACCGACTTGTTCGTTTTTAACTTTGGCATTCTATTCCCCTTGGCTTAAATTGATCCCCGATAAAAACATTCGGGGATGACGCTACGCGTCACTTGGGTGTAATGATCATCGTGATCATCTTGCCTTCCATAAAAGGCGCTTTTTCAACTTCTCCGAGAGGCGCGATGGCTTGAGACAGGCGCTCCAGGACTTTCCGGCCGGCCGCCACGTAATTCATCTCGCGCCCCCGGAAAACCATGGTGATCTTGGCCTTGTCCCCTTCCTTCAAGAATCTCTCCAGACTGTGAAATTTCACCTGGTAATCGTTCTCCTCGATGAAGGGATGGAACTTGATCTCCTTCACACGGACCACTTTCTGCTTCTTCCTGGCCTCTTTTTCTTTTTTGGCCTGATCATATTTGAATTTGCTGAAATCAATGATCCGGCACACCGGCGGAACGGCCTGGTTGGCTACTTCCACGAGATCGAGTTCCGCCTCTTTGGACATGCGGAGCGCTTGATCGATATTGACCACTCCCACCTGATTCCCATCCTGGTCGATCAGACGGACTTGAGGGGCGCGTATCGCCTCATTCACGCGCGTAGTGCTTTTTGAAATCGAACCACCTCCTGTTTTATGGGGTTTTAGTCTGTATTTCCCGTAACGCTTTCTGTAAAAAATCAGAAAGCGCGCTTTGCCCCAGGTCCCCGGCGGACCTGGACCGCACCGCGATTTTTTTGGCCTGAATTTCCTTGTCGCCCAGCACGATCATGTAGGGCACTTTCTCGGTTTGCGCCTTCCGGATGCGCGCGCCCAAGGTGTCTTGGGAGGGCTGGACCTCCGTCCGGAATCCCGCTCCCCGCAAAGCCCCCGCCACCTCTTCCGCGTAGGGCTCGTGCGGCGCGGCGACCGGGATGACGCTCATCTGCACCGGCGAAAGCCATAAAGGCAAAGCCCCCGCGTAGTGCTCCAAGAGCGTTCCCATGAAACGCTCGACGCTGCCCAAGATCGCGCGATGGATCATCACCGGCCGGTGTTTCTTGCCGTCCGCGCCGGTGTATTCGAGATCAAAACGCTCCGGCAGCGCGAAATCGCACTGGATCGTGCTGCACTGCCAGGCGCGGCCGATCGCGTCTTTGATCTTGACGTCGATCTTCGGCCCATAGAACGCGCCCTCGCCCTCGCAGATCTTATACGGAACGTTTTTTTTCTTCAAGGCCCCTTCGAGCGCGGCTTGGGCGCGCTTCCAATCGCCCTCGGTCCCGATGGAGTCTTTCGGCCGTGTGCTGATCTCGATCTCGCGGTCCTTGAAACCGAACGTATCCAGCACGTAAAAAATAAAATCCACGACCGAGGCGATCTCGGCCTCGATCCCCTCGGGCGTCGAGAAAATATGCGCGTCGTCCTGGGTGAAATTGCGCACCCGCAACAGGCCGTGCAGAACGCCCGATTTTTCGTTGCGGCACACGTTGCCCATCTCGAAAAACCGGAGCGGCAGGTCGCGGTAACTGCGCCCCGCGGTCTTGTAGATCAACATATGCCCGGGGCAGTTCATCGGTTTCACCGCGTATTCTTTCTTGTCCTCGGATTTGAACGTGAACATATTCTCTTTGTAGTAGGAATAATGCCCGGAACGCACCCACACGTCGCTTTTCAGGATCTGCGGGCCGATCACGAACTGGTAGCCGCGCTTCAAATGCTCTTCTTTCACGAACTGCTCGATGAGATGTCTCAGGAGCGCGCCTTTGGGGTGATAAAAAATAAGCCCGGGGCCGCCGTCCTCCTGGATCGAGAAGAAATCCAGTTCTTTTCCGAGTTTCCGGTGGTCCCGTTTCTTCGCCTCTTCACGCATCTTTAAAAAGCCGTCGAGCTCTTTCTTCGAAGCGAACGCGGTACCGTAGACGCGCTGCATCACGGGATTGGTTTCTATGCCCTTCCAATACGCGCCGGCGACGCTCGTGAGCTTGAAGGCCTTGATGAGCCCCGTTGACGCCGCGTGCGGGTATTTGCAAAGATCGGTAAAATCCCCGTCGACCACGACCGAAAGCTCCTCGGCGCGTCCCTCCAGATCATCGATGGCCTCGAGCTTAAAGGTCTCGTTTTTTTCCTTAAAAATCTTCCGCGCCTCGGCGGCGGCCACGGACTTTTTCTCAAAGGGATAATTCGCCTGGACGATCTTCGCCATCTCGGCCTCGATGGCCTCCAGGTCCTCCTCGCCGAGCGGCTCCGGAAGGTGGATGTCATAATAAAATCCTCCCTCGACCGGCGGGCCAAAGCCGAGCTTCGCCGTCGGGTACTTGCGCTTCACCGCCTGTGCCAAGACATGGGCGCACGAGTGGCGAAGTTTGTCGAGGTCGCTATATTGTTCTACCGTTTTTGCCATAAATTTGCCTTCAAAGTGGTTGGCAATAGAGGACTCGGCGCCCTGCGCTGTGCAGTCCCTGCGCCAGCGTTAAATTCGTCGGCGCGTGGCTGTGCTCGCTCCGGGTCGGCCAGCCGCCGTCTCGATGGTTGCGCGTCCTCCTAACCTTCGGACGCGCCTTTAATCGGGCTCGACG
>JACPXO010000101.1 GCA_016196505.1 Candidatus Omnitrophota bacterium | reverse complement strand
GCGGCGCGTTAAACTTTTTTTCCGCCGTTAGATCCGCCGCGCTCTTTGACGGAAACTGTCCGCCTTCGGCTCTGCCGAAGGACGGATCCGTCCTGCTGCGAAGCAGCAGGCGGAAGCTAGCGGCGCCTAAACTCAAAGTACTGTCGATACAAAGCGAGCGTTTATTTTAACCAAAACATCCTTCAAGACAAAGCTAAATCATCCGGCGGTAAACATCGGCTGTCTGGCGGCCGATGGCCCCCCAGTCCAGCCGTTTGGCCGCCTCAAAATGGTGTCGCCCCATCGATCCCAGGTCCGTCTGGACGGCTTGAGCCAAGGCATGGCTCAGGCCCGAACCCCCGGGATCAGGATCGTAAAAGATCGTCCCTCGGGGGTCGGCGCTTTGAGGCAGGCAACCGATCCGCGGGGCGATGACGGCCTTTCCGAAAGACATGGCCAGAAATAAAACGCTCGAGCTTAAAATTTTCGTGTAAGGCATGACGACCGCGTCGGCGGCGTTGAAGTAGATCTGCACTTCGTCCGCCGGGATAAAACCCGGATAAAAACGCACCCGGCCGTCGTGGCGGCACGCGGCGGTAACGGCCTCACTGACGGACAGATCCGCGGGTTTTCCCGCTATGACCAGGGAAACACCCGGCGTTTTTAACTTTTCAAAAGCGTTCAAAAGGTCTTCCACTCCCTTGTAACGCCGGAGCAGTCCAAACAAAAGAAACACCGTCCCTCTTTCCCCGTCAAGGCCGAGCCGCGCGCGCGCCTGGGTCCGGGACAGATCGTTCGGATAACTTCCCAAAAAATTTCCATGCGGGATGACGTGAATCTTTTTTCTCAGGCGATCGGACAAATGATAGCGCCGGACCAGGGCCTCGCGTCCCGAGGGACAGTGGACGATGACCCCGCGGGCCATCGCGATATTCAGCCGGTTGAAGGCATACTCCGCCGCCGGGTATTTCCCTTCGTGAGAGGTCAGGTTGTGAACGGTGCGGACGAGCTTAACCCCGCGCGCCCACGCCAAAAAAATCTTTATCGAGAAATAAAGGGTCTTGAAAACCGTCGAGACGGCGTTCTTTCCGAAAAGAAAGGGTTCCGGCCAATGCAAATGCCAGACGGTTTGGCCCGGTCGGCTTTCATAACTGACCTCCACTCCTTCTTTGAATAACGCCTTGGCAAGCTCGCTTTGGTAAGGATTCTCCCTCGAATAATCGGGAGAAAAACGGACTTTCAGCATGAGTCAAAAATCATAACCGAAAAAATCGATGTCGTCTTTGAACATTTCCGACACTAGGCGTCGCGTGGAAGCGTTGTAACACTCCCGGTAAGGCCTGTGGTCAGCGCGGTTGAGACAGGGGAGCTCGGCCTCAACGCCGATGTGCGAGCAGGCCTTCTTAAAATCCTCACCCAAACTTTCAAAACGGCCCACAAAATCGACCAAAAGCCGGCCGCGCGGATCGGTCACCAGCGCTTTCTGGGCCGCTCCCCCTTTCCGCGCGCGCCACTCGAGGTAGCGCTCGAAACTGCCCTTGTGCTTCACCTCTGAATGGAACGGGTGATCCGGGCTTCCCAAAATAAAAAAGTAGTTCGAGACTTCCCGGTCCCACGGATTTCTCACAAAGGCGAATTTGAAGAAAGGGTCGAAAATCCTGCGCCCGAGCCGTCTTCGCAACTCGATCGCTTTAACATGAGGAGGAAAAGAACCCAGCGACGGCAAGAATCCGAGCTTCTGCAGGCCCTTGGCGGCGAAAGACTCGTAAGGCAAGGCGCTGTAAGCACCGAGCGCATGAGTGATGCTGGTGCCGCCCGTTCTATAAACGTGAACGAATATGAACTTGAGACGATAGGAAATAAGCACCGTTGGCCGCCGGTGAAACTAAAAAATAGGGGAAATAAACTCTACCACATACCCGAATATCACGAGAACGCCTATCACGACCGCCACCCACTCATCCGAAGTCATCTTTTTTCCCCTCGGTGTCTGGTAATCGTCCGATGAACAAACTTCGCACCGGAAGCCGCGAAGCCAACCGTGGAATCAATGGTATACCCGATGGCCGAACCCACGGAGTGGCCGATGGACGCCCCGGCGGTCGTAGCGCACCCGGCGTTGAGAATCGAAGCCGAGAAAACAAAAGTCAAAATAATGGCGATTTTTTTCATGGGGGTCATTTTACCTTAATTGGCCATCCTTGGGAACATTTCCCTGCGAACCTCGCAGGCGTGACAAAAAAGAATTTAAACGGGCTCTGGATCTGTACCAAACCTCCAACGCATAGATCAGAAGCCGGCGGTGTAGAGGCAAAAGCGCTTTGTAACGCTTCCGCACCGAGCGCAATCGCCCGCGGTTCAACCCCTGTTCCAGATTCCGCAATGTTTTACTCCCTTTGACCAGTCTAAAATTACCTAAAACCTCATCCACATAAACCACATGGGCCGCCGGAATAGCCCTAAGAAGAAAATCATAATCCAAGGAATAATGATCCCGGGCATCGTAAAATCCTATGGCCTTATGCAAAGAGCCGTGATAAAAATAGGCGGACGAATTGCACGGAAAAGAGTCGCGCCTTTCATCCATTAAAAGGTGATCCACCGTGAGCGTCGAAGGTTTGTTGACCCTGAGTAATTTTCCTTCATCGTTCCAAACGTTGCAGTTACCGACCAAAAGACCTGGCGCGGGCAGACGTTTAAAATGTTCCAACACCCGGTTCAGGGTATTTTTCTCGTAATAATCGTCGACGTTCAAAAAACCAAGGATGGCGCCCAGGGCCATACGCACCCCTTTATTCATCGCGTCCGACTGGCCGTCGTCTTTCTCGGAGATCCAGCGGATATGGGAATGGGACGAAGCGTACCTGCGAATCATGTCGGCCGTGCCGTCCGTAGAGCCGCCGTCCACAAGAATGTGTTCCACAAAAGGGCACCCCTGCTCCCACACCCCCCGCAGGCATGACTCCACGAACCGGATGTTGTTGTAAACGGGGGTGATGATACTCACAGGGGGAACTTCCGGCAACCTTATCCCTTATCTTTCTTGAGAGCGCTTCTGAGAATTTGACCGATCGTCTCGGATTGCACTTGGATGGAGCAGTAACCGCGCGGATTTTTCTTGAGGTAATCCTGATGATAGTCTTCGGCGGGATAAAAAGACCCCGCGAGCTTGATCTCCGTCACGATCGGCCGCTTGAAAAAACCTGAACGGTCAAGCGCCGCTTTCGCCGCCTCCGCGGAAACGCGCTGAGCGGGAGTGTGAAAAAAGATCGCCGATCGGTACTGCGTGCCCACATCCGGTCCCTGGCGGTTCAGCGTCGTGGGATCGTGGTGCCGGAAGAAGAACGCCAAAAGATCGTCATAAGAAATTTTTGAGGGGTCGTACGTGATCTCTATCGCCTCGGCGTGGCCCGTAAGTCCCGTGCAGACCTCCTCATAGCTGGGATCCGCGGTCCGGCCGCCGGTGTAACCCACGCGAGCGGACACCACTCCGGGCTCTTCAGAAAAATATTTCTCCATCCCCCAAAAACAACCGCCGGCGAACACCGCCTTTTCGTACGCGTCCTTCACTTTTTCGGCCTCCAACCACGCGGGACTTTGCCATAAAAGGGTTATCATAACACCCAACCAAAAAATCCGGGATTTCTTTTTCATAGAAAAACCATGAGCTTTACTCTTCTTGGGCACGCACCATCGGCACGAACGCCACCGGTAAAAGAGTTTCCTCCTCAAAACCGTTTTCGCCCTTAACGATCTTCACGAGCCGCTGGGTATGGGACGGCCCGACGGGAAAGATCAGGCGCCCTCCCATCTTTAGCTGATCTAAAAGCTTAGAGGGAATTTCCCTCGGGGCGGCGGTTCCGATCACCACGTCAAACGGCGCCTGTTGAGGCCATCCCTCAAATCCGTCCCCATACTTCACATGGATATTTTTGTAACCCAGCCCCGATAACCTCTCCTCGGCGCTCCTGGCCAAGGGTTCTATGATCTCGAGGGTGTACACTTCGCTGGCCAGTTCCGCGAGGATCGCCGCCTGATAGCCGCACCCGGTGCCGATCTCGAGCACCCTGTCCTCCGGTTCGACGGAAGCGGCTTGCGTCATGTACGCGACAAGATAGGGCTGGGAGATCGTCTGGCCATAGCCGATGGGAAGGGGTTTGTCGCGGTAAGCAAACAGTTTGAGAGCGCCGTCCACGAAAAGATGGCGCTTCACCATTTTGACCGCTTGAAGCACCCGGCGGTCATGAATG
>JACPXO010000120.1 GCA_016196505.1 Candidatus Omnitrophota bacterium | reverse complement strand
TCGACCAAATTATGCCCGCCGATCGGCACAAAACTGCCTCCGATAAAAACCGCGTCGGTGGAACCGCTATCGCCGAACGCAGATCGACAAGTTCAACGGCACGAGTCTCAGCCGCGAACGGTTTGTCGGCGGGACCACGGAAATTTAAAGCTGCTCATCGCGCCGAGACACCCGGACCGTATCGCATCCCTCGAAAAGCAGGCGGCGAAAAAAGGGCTGTCCTTCGTGAGAATTTCCCGCCTTTCCGGCGACGCGCCACCGACACCCTCGGCGTATCTGCTTGACCGGATGGGTGTTTTAGCGGATTTTTACAGGATCGCCGACGCGGTTTTTATCGGAGGCAGTTTTGTGCCGATCGGCGGGCATAATTTGGTCGAACCGGCCTATTTTGGCAAACCGGTTTTATTCGGCCCCTGGATGAGCAATTTCAGGGAAATGGTCCAGGCCTTTAAGGAGGCCGGAGCCGGGGTTGAAGTTTCAGGGAAAGAGACGCTTAAAAATGAGCTTTTAAAATTAATGCGCGATCCTGAGCGCAGGCACCGCATGGGAGAGGCCGCGCGGGGTCTGGTGGCGTTTCATCAGGGAGCGACGCTTAAGAATCGCGATTGGGTATTGTCCGTTCTTGCAAGGGAAACAAAAGGAGTGTCTTCATGAAGAGAGTCGTCGCTACTTTTTTTTCGATGATCTATTTGGCATTGTTGAACCTGAGCCAGGCCTGCACCCGCCGCCTGCCGAACCGCATCAAGAAAGTGGGTGCCCGTGTGATCAGTGTGGGCAATATCACCTGGGGAGGGACCGGAAAAACCCCCTTGGTGGCCCGGCTGTGCCAAGACCTGGCCGAAATGGGAAAACGGCCCGCGATCCTGACGCGGGGGTATGGCAAGGACGAGGTGCTCGAGCTGAAAAAACGGCTCCCCAATATCCCGATCCTGGTCGGCCGCGACCGCGTGAAAACGGCGCGTGAAGCGGTGGCCAAGCATCAGGCCGAATTTTTGATCCTGGACGATGGTTTCCAGCACATTCGTCTGCACCGTGATCTGGACATCGTGAACATAAATTCAACGTCACCGTTCGGGCCGGGGGGGCTCATTCCGAAAGGAACGCTCCGCGAGCCGCTGGAAAATCTGAAACGCGCGGATGTGTTCGTGCTGACCAAGAGCAACATCGGCTCCAAAAACCTGCACTGGATCAAGCAGCGGCTCTTGGAGATCAAGCCCGGGGCGGTGATCTTTGAGGCGGTGCACCGCCCGGTGCAATTCATGGATTTTAAGCGGAACCGGTTCGTTCCGCTCGAGTCGGTCAAAGGCAAGAAGGTCGCGACGATCTCCGGGATCGGGGACCCGTATTCCTTCGAGAAGACGGTGGAGTCTCTCGGAACCGAGATATTGCTGGCGGCCCGCTTCGACGATCATCATGGCTACACGGTCCAGGAGCTCAAGGATTTCATGCGCCGCGCTAAAGAAGTGGGCATCAAAGAAGTCATCACTACTGAAAAGGATTTTTACCGGATGGAGCCGCTCCTTAAGGGCAAAAAGGGGCAGGACGAGAATCTTTTCAATCCGTTGGTGCTTCAGATCGAATTCGAACTGGCCGATGAAGAAGACTTCCTTCGAAGATGCGTTAATCCTTAATACGACGCGCGGCGCGCGTTTTCTGACGCATGGGCTTCCCTGGGGTGTTTCCCTCGGGATCGCCCGGGCTCTGGGCACTCTCGTCTTTTTTCTGAGCAAAAGAAGGAAGATCGCCCTTAAGAACCTGAGGGCGGCCTTTGCGGGGGAGAGGCCGGCGCTTGAGCTTGAGCGTATCGCGCTCCGGTCTTTCCAAAATCTGGCCATGTCCGCGGCGGAGATGCTCCGGATCCCCGATATGGACAGGCGTTATATCGAATCTCACGTGAAGGTCATCGGAGCCGAGAAATTGCAGGGGCCTTTGCGGGAACGGCGCGGCATTATTTTTTTGACGGCTCATTTCGGGAACTGGGAACTCTTGAACGTCGCGGGAAGTTTGTTGGGTTACCCGATGGTCGCCTTGGCGCGCGTGCAAAAACACCCGCGTTCCGACGAATATTTGAACCGGATCCGGGCCTCCAAAGGCACTCAGATCATCCGTAAAGGGATGCCGATCCGGGAGATCCTGCGCGCCCTTAAAAGCGGCCGCATCGTCGGCATGCTGAGCGATCAGGACGGCGGCAAGAACGGCGTGTTCGTCGATTTTTTTAACCGGCTTTCCTCGACGCCCGGGGGCGCGGCCGCGTTTGCGCTTCGCACAGGGGCCGTCATTTTCCCCGTGTTTATCAGCCGCGTGGACGGCAGCCGGCACGAGGTGGAGGTAGAGGGCCCGCTCGAAATTCCAGAGAGCGGGGTCTCGTCCGAGGACGCCGAAAGGATCTTGTTACAGCAGTTCGCCCGAGTCTTGGAAACCAAGATCCGGCGGCGTCCGGACCAATGGTTGTGGGCGCACCGGCGTTGGAAATCGACGCCAAACCGCACCGTCTTGGTCTTGAGCGACGGCAAGCCGGGGCATCAAAACCAGTCCCTGACGGTGTTCGAGGCGATCCGGGAACGCTTTAAAAACCGGGGCCTTCCCGACGCGTGCCTTACGCGGCGCTGCGTCGAAGTAAAATTCAAGAACGAGCTGTTCAAAAATTTTTTGGGGGCTTGGGTGCTATTGACGGGCGGACGATTTCCTTTCAAGCGGTGGTTTTGCCGCCTGGCCTTGGTCCCGGACTGTTTCGAGACCCTGTCAAGGGCCTATGCCGACATTGTGGTTTCCTGCGGCCATTCTCTTTTGGGCGCGAATCTTTACATGAAGGAAGAAAACTCCGCCAGATCCGTGGTGGTGATGAAACCGTCCTTTTCCCCCCGGTATTTCGACGTCTTGATCGTGCCGCGTCATGATAAAATTAAAAAAGCGGCTAATGTGTTCACCACGGAAGGCGCCTTGGTCTTTTCATCGTCCGAAGCGCTTGAAACGGAGTCGCGACGTTTGGCGGAGGAGACGGGGTTAACCGGGTCCATCCAAAAAATAGGGTTGCTCGTGGGTGGTGATACGGACGACGTGCGCTTTGTGGAAGCCCCCCTTCAGGGAATTTTTGATGCGCTGGATCGGCATTGCCGGTCCACGGGCGCGGCCCTTTTAGCGACTTCCTCGCGGCGCACACCCTCATGGGCGGATGCTCTCTTGAAACGGTATTTCAAAGAAAATGAGCGATGCCGGCTTCTCGTCGTCGCCAATGAGGCCAACCGCCCGGGCGTGGTTCAGGGCATTTTGGGCCTTTGTGACCTTGTTTTGGTGTCGGGGGAATCGATGTCCATGGTTTCGGAGGCCGTCGCTTCGGGGAAGCGCGTGATAGTCTTTCTGCCGTTCGACAAAAGTCGTCTTAAGTCAAAGTACCGCTCATTTTTGAACCGTCTCTATGAAACCGGCCGCGCGGCGGAGGCCGACCCGGCGACGCTTCAAGAGATCTTCACGAGGGTTTCCTTACCGGTGTCCGCGGTTTCGTCGAGCGACGGAGACCGCGAGGTTCTTCGTGAGGCGGTTGAAGAGGTGTTGAGATAATGAATATCCTTCAAGTGTTGCCCGAGCTCAAATCCGGGGGTGTGGAACGGGGCACGGTGGACTTGGCCAAGTACCTCATGAAGCACGGGCATAAGGCGGTCGTCGTATCCGCCGGCGGGCCTCTGGTCGGCGACCTGGCTTCGGCGGGAGTGACCCACTACGCCCTTCCGGTGCATCGCCGTTCTCCTTTCGCCATGATGTATTCGGTGCGGATGCTGATCAAGATCGTGCGCAAGGAAAATATCGAGGTGATCCACGCCCGAAGCCGCGTGCCGGCCTGGGTGGCCTACTTTGTCAGCCGGACTACCCAGGTGCCCTTTGTGACGACTTGTCATGGTTTTTACGGCGACCATTGGTTCAGCCGCGTCATGGGTTGGGGAAAGATCGTGGTGGTAGCCAGCCACATTATCGGCCGGCGCATGCGCGATAGTTTCGGCGTTCCCTACAATAAGATCCGTTTGATCCACCGCGGCGTGGACCTTGAGGAATTCCGGTTCCGCAGCCTCGCCGAAAAGGGCCCCTCCCAAGAGATCCTTATCGGCCTCATCGGCAGGATCACGCCGATCAAAGGCCATCCTTTATTTTTAAAAGCGATGGCCAGGGTCACGCGTGTTTTGCCGAACGTCCGCATTCAGATCATCGGGGATGCCCCCAAACCCCAGTACAAGGAAGAGCTTTTGTCACTGACCCGGCGTCTCGGGCTTCAGCATTGCGTGGAGTTTTTGGGGACGCGTTACGATATTCCCCAGCTTCTTTCGAAGATGTCGGTGCTCGTCGTGCCGGCCGTGGGCGAAGAAGCGTTCGGCCGCGTGGCCATTGAAGCGGGGGCCTGCGGGGTCCCGGTCGTGGCGACCCGCATGGGAGGGCTCACGGATATTTTGGAGCCGGAAAAAGACGGTCTTCTGGTCCCGCCCGACGATCCGAGACTTTTGGCGGACGCCATCCTCAGGATCCTGAAAGACCCGGCGCTGGGCGAGCGCCTTGCCGCGGAGCTTAGAAAAAAGGTGGAACGAGAGTTCGGTCTCGACCTTATGTTCCAAAAAACTTTGGAGGCGTACCGGGAAGCGTTGTCGCGCAAAAAGATATTGGTGATCAAACTCAGCGCGATGGGCGACGTGATCTTGAGCATTCCGTCCCTTCGGGCGCTGAGACAGAAGTTTCCGGACGCCTGGATCTCGGTGCTCGTCGGACGAAAATCAAGAAAGGTCATCCGCAACTGCCCGTATGTGAGCGATGTCATCGTTTATGAAGAGCCCTCGGACAAGCTGCACGCTTTGAAGGGACTTTTCAAAATGGCCAAGCTTTTGGCCAAGGAAGATTTTGATATCGTGGTGGACCTGCAGAATAACCGGACAAGCCATGCCCTTGCGTTTTTATGCGGCGCGAGCGTCCGCGCCGGTCACGACAACGGAAAGTGGTCGTTCTTTCTCAACCGTAAAACCAAAGATACCGAGGGCGTTTCAGTCGCGCCCCTTGAACATCAGTTCCGCGTCTTGAAGCTTTTGGGCATGGATTCCTTTGATAAGCGGCTTGAACTTTGGACCGAAAAAGAAGAGGATGCGAAAGTGGTTTCTTTCCTCGAATCCCAGTGGCTGGCTCCCACGCAGACGCTGGTCGGGATCAATCCCGGCTCGTCCCTGCGATGGCCGACCAAGCAGTGGCCCCTGGAAAATTTTGCCAGACTTTGCGATGAGCTGGCCCGCCGGAATGTGCGGGTGGTGGTGACGGGTTCGGCGGACGATGAGCCGCTCGCGGACCAGCTGATGCAAATGACCCGCAACAAGCCCATCAACGCCGTGGGAAAAACCTCTCTTACGGAACTCACGGCTCTGGTACGGCGGTGTCAGGTGTTCATCAGTTCGGATTCGGCGCCGATGCACATCGCTTCCAGCGCCGAGGTGCCTCTCATCGCCCTGTTCGGGCCCACGGATCCTAAACGGCATTTGGTGGCGCCCGCGCGGCATCAGGTTTTTTGGAAAGAAATTCACTGCAGCCCCTGTTACCTACGGAGCTGTCCCATAGGTCTTATTTGCATGAAGAAGATCACGGTCCAGGAAGTGCTGGACGCGGTGCTTCATTTCATCAAAGAAAGCCGGCCTCTGATCTACGCGACCGAGCATGCGGCGCCGGAGGGGTCGTGAAAAAACGGACCCTTCTGATCCTGGCGGCGTGCGCGCTTGCCGTGTTTTTTGTCCAGTCCCGCATGGAAGTGCCTGTGCTCATGTACCATCATGTCGGTAGCGGGGAAGAGACTTCCAGTTTGAACGTCAGCTTGAAAACTTTCGAGCGGCAGATGGAATTTTTAAAAGGTCACGGGTACCGCGTGCTACCCCTCACGGAGGTCATAGAGAAGATAAAAACGAAAGCTTGGGTCGCTCCCAATATC
>JACPXO010000119.1 GCA_016196505.1 Candidatus Omnitrophota bacterium | reverse complement strand
CCGGAGGAAAGGCGTGAAGGGACCCTCCCAGGTTTTGGGGTGTTCGACCTTGATCAGAGAGAGTTCCTCGAGCTTCGGCAGACGCCATGGCTCCGAGCCGTTGGCCAGGTACCCGTCCGAAAGGAAGAAAACGGGGGTCATATATTTGAGAGCGATGCGTATGGCTTCGAGGGTATAATCAAAACAATTCGAGGGAGTGGAGCTTGCGATCACCACGACGGGCGAATCGCCGTTCCGGCCAAAGGCGGCTTGCAAAAGGTCCGACTGCTCGGTTTTAGTCGGGAGCCCCGTGGAAGGCCCGCCCCTTTGAACATTGAGGATCACCAGCGGCAGTTCCGCCATCACGGCGAGGTTTATCATCTCGGATTTCAAGCAGACGCCGGGGCCGCTCGTAGCGGTGACCCCGATCTGCCCGCCGAAAGAAGCGCCAAGCGCCGCGCCGCAGGCGGCGATCTCATCCTCCGCCTGGAAAGTTTTCACCCCGAAATTTTTTCGTTTGACGAGTTCATGCAGGATATTGCTCGCCGGCGTGATGGGGTAGCTGCCGTACAGCACCTCTTTGCCGGTAAGCCAACTGGCCGCGATGATGCCGAGCGCGGTGGCCTCGTTGCCGGTGATCTTACGGTAAGTGCCGGGCCGGATAGCCGCTTTTTTCACCACGTACCGTGAGGGGATCGTTTCGGTGATGTCGCCGTAATTATAGCCGGCTTTGACGGCCATGACATTGGCTTCGGCCATCTCGGGGCGCTTTGAAAATTTTTCGTGGATCCACTTGATCGTGTGTTCCAAGGAACGGCCGTAGATCCAGAACATGAGCCCGAGCGCGAAGAAATTTTTGCAGCGGTCCACCTCGTTGGGTTTGATCTTCGAGGTCTGAAGCGCGTTTTTGGTGAGCGACGAAAAGGGCACTTGAAGCACCGAATACTCCTTGAGGGAGTTGTCGGAAAGGGGATCGGACTTCCAGCCGGCTTTTTTCAGGTTTTCCTCGGTGAAAGAGTCGGAATTCACCACGAGAAGCCCGCCTTTGACCAGATCACCGAGATTTACGCGAAGTGCTGCGGGGTTCATGATGACTAGGACATCCGGCACGTCGCCGGCGGTGTACACTTCGCGCCGGCTGAACTGGATCTGAAAACTACTGACGCCCGGAAGCGTCCCTTGGGGCGCGCGGATCTCGGCGGGAAAATCGGGCAAGGTCGCGTAATCATTACCCATCAGGGCCGAGGTATCCGTGAATTGATCGCCCGTGAGCTGCATGCCATCGCCCGAGTCGCCGGCGAAGCGTATGGTAACCGATTCGAGTTCTTTTTCCGGGATAGTTTTAGCCACCGTGGATCCTTTTTGGGATCAGCCGCCTTCCATTGTGTCGAAGACCTGATCGGATTTTGGGGGGAGGTTGAACACCTCGGTGGGAAAAAGCTCCGAAATAAAATTGACAATAGTCCTCACCGAAAGCACCCCGGTCATCCGGCCCTGCTCATCCACGAGCGGCACGTGGCGCACGTTGTATTCTTTCATCGCCTTGACGGCCGCTCCCACCGAATCGGACTTCAAAAGGACAATGAGGTCGGTTTTCATGTACTTTTTAAGGGGCTCGTCCAAACTCACCCCTTTGCCGAGTACCTTCATCAGCACGTCCCGTTCGGTGAAAAGCCCGAGCACGTGCCAATCCTTATCCGTGACCATGAGGTAACCGGACTGTTGATTTTGCATGATCTGGATGGCCTCTTTAAGCGCAATGTCGGGAGGGGCGCTCACGCACTTCGGCCTGAGGATCTGCTGGATCTTGGTTTCTTTGAGTATTTCCTCGATGGTTTTTAAAGGCATGGAAGGCCCCCTAAAAGAGCTCTCAGTATAGCACAAGCGTCCAAAAAATAGTAGACACCGGCCGCCGTCAAGCGTTAGAGTAGCTGGCATGCCATCCCCGGTGATCAAAAAACTCAGTGAGTTTGGCGAGGGTTTCAAGCACCACCATGAGAACTACGAGGCCTACTCCATTTCCCGCATACGGGAGACGGGAGGGGTGTGGGACTTTGGGGATCTGGTGTTCTATTTTCCGGAACATTTCGGCTTTTGCTACGGGGTGGACAAGGCCATCGACATGGTGTTTGAGACCTGCGAGCGTTTTGAGGGACGCCGGATCTTTCTCACCGACCAGCTGATCCACAACCCTTATATCAACGGCAAGCTTCGCGAAAGGGGCGTTTCTTACCTTAAACGGGATAGTCATAACCTTCTGGTATGCGATGAGTTAAAGAGCACGGATGTCGTCGTGGTCTCCGCCTTTGGCACGGATTTTAGGGATATTTTAAGTCTGAAGGAGAAAGGGGTCACCATCGTCGACTCGACCTGCGGGGCCATCATCAATGTATGGAAGCGCGTCGAGGGGTACGCCAAAAAAGGGTTCATCACGGTCATGCACGGGAAGCGCAATCACGAGGAGACCCGCGCGACGCTTTCCCAGGCCGTGAAGGAAGGCGGGAGTTATCTCGCGATCGAAAACAAGGCGGAGGCCCTGGAACTGGCGGCCGTGATCCGGGGGGAGATGGCCGAAAAAGTTTTTCTGGCAAAATATCCGGGCTCGGCGCCTGAGGGTTTTTCGTTCGACGCCGCCACCTGCAAAATGGGCATGGCCAATCAGACAACGATGCTCAAAGGCGAATCCCTTGAGATCCAGGACCTCCTAAGAAAGGCGTTCATCACCCGTTTTGGCGAGCCGGCGACCCTCGAGCGGTTTAAAAGCTTCGATACGATCTGCGGCGCGACCCAGGATAGGCAGGACGCGCTCATGAATCTTTTGGAAAAACCGCTTGATCTCATCCTCATCGTGGGGGGATTTAACAGCTCCAACACCTCACACCTGGCGGAGCTCGCGTACGGGCACAGGCCTTTTTATCACATCGAGGGCGCGGGGGATATTTTATCGAAGCAGGAAATACAGAGCCGGAACCCCCAGGACGGCCACATCGAGGTGAAAAGATCCTGGTTTCCGTCCGACGCGAAGCACATCGGCATCACGTCCGGCGCGTCTACGCCCGATGTGACGTTGGTGGAGATCATTCAGAAACTACGCGAACTGAAGGGCTGACCGATGCCGAAGGTAACCGTTTATCAGAAACCGACCTGCACGACCTGCCGCCAGGTTTACGCGGCTTTAAAAGACGCCGGCGTGGATTTTGACGCCGTGAATTACTATGTGGATCCGATCCCGAAATCAAAGCTCAAAGAGCTTTTGAAAAAAATGGGCATTGCCGCCAAGGAACTTTTGAGAACGAAAGAGGAAATTTACAAAACACTCGGGCTTGCGAAAAAAACGCTTTCGGAAGAGGAGATCCTGGATCTCATGGCCAAACACCCGGACCTTATCCAGCGGCCGATCGTGGAAAAAGGAACGAAGGCCATTTTGGCCCGTCCCGCGGAGCGTTTGAAAGAAATTTTGTAAACCCGGAGACGGTTACCACGGTAAAAACAGTTTACAGAACCGTACCCGGCGATTAGAATCTGACTCTTAAATTACTTTCGTGCCGAGGTAGCTTTCGTGAAGACGCGATCTTACGGAAGCGCCAGCGGACGTAAGTCGCTGTCTGAACGAATCCGCCAACGCCTGCCTACCGGCAGGCAGGCCTGCCTGCCGGTAGGCAGGTTTTGGTGGCGGACAGTGGTCGTGTAGTTTTAACAAGTTTTTCGCCGAGGTAGCTCAGTGGTAGAGCGCTGCCCTGAAAAGGCAGGCGTGGGCAGTTCGATTCTGCCCCTCGGCACCATTTTATTCGCTAGTTCTCCGCCGTAATTCCAACCCATTTTGTTGGCCAATATGCCGGCTTTTAGGGTATACTTAGAGCAAGAAGGACAGAAGATTTAGTTAAAACAAGGAGAAGCTATGTTCGCCGCTGTGGCTTTGATCGCGTTGGCGCTCGGTTACAAAGTATTTACGGATGCCTACAGGGAAAAAGATGGGCTCAAAATTTTGGGCCAGATCGTCGGGGTTTTTGTGATGGTCGCGGCTCTTTTTGGGTTCATTTGCGGGATTTCGCGTTGTGCCACCAAGGGGCAGTACGCCAAGATGGGGAAAGCAAACTGTGCCATGATGGCCAAGGCCAATTGTCCTATGCAGAACGCTCCCTCGGGGTCTAGCTCTCAAGCGTCTTAAGGTTTATGGGGTCTAAAACACGTAAAGTCAAGATCAGGGATCTTGAGATAGGGGGCGGCGCTCCCATCGCCGTCCAAAGCATGTGCGCGACGCACACCCGGGATGTCACCGCGACCGTGGAGCAGATCCGATCCCTCCAAAGTCACGGGGCCGACCTTATCCGTGTCGCGGTGGACAATGCCGGGGACGTGAGGGCGCTGGCCGAGATCCGGAAGTCCACCGACGCGCGGCTCGTGGTGGACTTGCAGGAAAACTTTCCACTCGCCGAAAACGTGGCGCCGCACGTCGACAAGATCCGTTACAATCCCGGCCATCTGCATCACTTGGAAAAGCAGACATCCATCGAGGCGAAGGTGGCTTGGATCGCGGGGATCGCGAAGAAACACGGGGTCGCCTTGCGTGTCGGCGTCAACTGCGGTTCCGTCGCGCCGGATTTTCTAGAGCGTTTTGGCGGCGATCACGTCCGCGCCATTGTGGAAAGCGCGGCCTGGCATTGCGAACTGTTGGACAAGCTGAAATTTACGAACTACGTCGTGAGTTTAAAAGACTCCGACCCTTACCAAGTGGTGGAGTGCAATAAGGCGTTTTCGGAAAGGCGTCCGGACATTCCGGTCCATCTCGGCGTGACCGAAGCGGGGCTTTTGCCGGACGGGGTCACGAAAACGCGGGTGGCGTTCGAACAGCTGATCCCTTTGGGAATAGGCGACACGCTGCGCGTGTCCCTGACGCTTCCGAACGCCGAGAAACATCAGGAAATTTTCTGGGGCCGCGAGATTCTGAAAGACATCCAGGAGAATAAGTTCGTCTCCGTCCCCGACTTCGGCAAGGGGCTCAACATCATTTCCTGCCCTTCGTGCTCGCGCGTCGAGAACGGGGATTTTGTGAAGCTCGCGATGGAAGTGAAGCGCGTCACCGGCTACGCGAAAGACCATAGGATCACGATCGCGGTGATGGGTTGCCGCGTGAACGGCCCGGGAGAAACCGACGATGCGGACCTGGGGCTCTGGTGCGGACCGCATACGGTGACGCTCAAGCGGAGATCGGAAGCGGTCGGGTCTTTTAAGTACCATGAAGTGATACCGGCTTTGAAACATGAGCTGGACCAGCTCATACAGGTGGAGGTCAAATGACAGATTCTTCAAGACGTTCGCGGTTCAGTATGCCCCAAGATTGGATCGTTTTGGCCTGGATCGTTTTCATGCATGTCGGGGCACTGGCGGGGATCTTTACCTTTAGCTGGAAGGCGCTCGGGGTGTGTGTCTTTTTGTGGTGGCTCACCGGGGGTATCGGGATCTGTCTCGGGTTTCACCGGTATTTCACGCACCGCAGTTTTACGACCTCAAGGCCTGTGGAGTATTTCCTCGCGGTCATGGGATGTCTTGCCGGCGAGGCGGGGCCGATCTCGTGGGTGGCCGCGCACCGGTATCATCACACCTATTCGGACACGGATAAAGACCCGCACAGTCCTTTGAAAGGTTTTTTGTGGGCGCATTTCACATGGCTTTTCGGCCGGGAAGATGTTTTGGCGAAATCGGATTCCTGCAAGCGGTTTACGCCGGATATGGCCAAGGACCCTTTTTTAGTATGGTTAGACAAATTTCACATGCTGCCCGCGGCGGTGCTGGCGGGCGTTTTGGTCGTTCTCGGGGGGTGGCCGTTCCTCGTGTGGGGGATGTTCGTTCGCTCGGTCCTGGTCTATCACAGCACGTGGTTTGTGAATTCGGCCTCCCATATTTGGGGCTACCGGAGTTTCCAGACCCAGGAAATGTCACGGAATAACTGGTGGGTGGCGCTTTTGAGTTTCGGGGAAGGGTGGCACAACAACCATCACGCGTTTCAGCGCTCGGCGCGCCACGGGATGCGGTGGTGGGAGGTAGACCTGACTTACCGGACCATCCAGCTCCTTTGGGCGCTGGGCCTGGCGTCGGATATCCATCTGCCGATCAGAACCTCGGCGAACCGTGTCACGGTGCCGGTCGCCGATTTTGATGTTCGTTCTCGTCTCTTGTTGAAGAAAGCCGTCGGTGAAGTTTAGGGCCGGCCTTGGGGGTGGAGGCGTTCGCATGAAAAAAATCCTTTGGGGCCTGACGGCGGGAGCGGGTTTCTTTTTGTGTTCCGTAGGCGTCGTCGCGGGCGCCGAGGCGAATCTCCTCGATCAGCGGGTGAGGGAAGCGCATCTGGCGGTCGACAAGATGATGAGCGCTCCCGACCAGAGCATTCCGGAAGAACTTTTGGCCAAGTGCAAGGCCGTGGCGATCTATCCGAGCGTGCTGAAAGGCGGGTTTGTG
>JACPXO010000118.1 GCA_016196505.1 Candidatus Omnitrophota bacterium | reverse complement strand
GAGGCGCTTCTGCCGCCTTTTTTGATTGCCCCTATAGCCTTTCTTCTTTGGGTCATTGTTTTTCTCGCGTCTTTTCCTATCCTGCGGTTGGATCTCTACCTCACGCACCAGTGGGTGGCGGCACAATTTTATATTTCGTTCCTCATCCTCACCCTTTCCTGGGCGTTCTCGGGCCCGCCTGTCGCCGCGGTGCTCAGCGGTTTATCGGCGCTTTTGGCTCTGTACGTCGGCCTTAGCGCTAAAGAACCCGCGATCTTCCTTCAGCTTGTTTTGTATTCCGTTCTGTTCGTCACGGTCGTTTTATTTCTCCAAAAAACCCAGAAAACCACGAGCGACAAACAGATCCTCCGAGAGAAACTTTTCGAGGACGTCCACGCCGCGGCCGAGGCCATCGGCAAGAAAAAAGTCCTGAAAAAATCCTTGGAACAAAAAATGGGGCGCTTCATGGACCTGCACCGTTTCTCCGAGGAACTGAAAGGCATGCAAACGCTGGAGGGCGCCGCGCAAAAGATCACCCAGGAGGCGGCGGACGCGCTGGATCAGGCGGACCAGTCGGTTCTCTATCTGGTCGACCCGGCCCAGCAGGAATTGAGTCTCGTGGCGAGCGTCCGGCCCGGCGGCGTCGTGGTGAAAGAAAAGAACGGCACCCTTTTTGACCGCTGGGTCATGAAAAAATCCCAGGGGCTCATGGTGGAGGACGTGAAGACGGATTTCCGTTTTCCTCACGAGGAAGAAACGGGAGAGGGGCGGATACGCTCTCTGTGCGTCAGCCCGCTCATGACGGAAAAAAAGGTGTTGGGGGTGGTTCGGGTCAGCTCCTCGAGACCGCAGGCCTTCAATGCGGATGATTTGCGGCTTCTCGACATTTTTTCGAGTCTGGGTGCGGTGACTTTAAGGAACATCCTGCTTTATGAAAAGATGGGGGAACTGGCGATCCGGGATAGTCTCACGGGGTTGTACCTCAACCGTACCTTTCAGGAACGTTTGGAGGAAGAGATCCGCAGGGCTATGGCCACCGGGTCTTTTTTTTCGGTCATCCTTTTGGACATCGATCACTTCAAGCGTTACAACGACGATTATGGCCACGCCGCGGGGGATATTGTTTTAAAGAACATCGCGGTCGTGATCTCGGGGTGCCTTGAGCCCTCGGACATGGCCGCCCGCTACGGCGGCGAGGAGTTCGTCGTGCTTTTGCCGAAGAAGGACAAAAAAGCGGCGCTCGAGTCGGCCGAAAAGATCCGAAAGGCCGTCGAGCAGAACAAATTTTTCTTGAGGCGTGTCGAAGGGCATGTCACCGCGTCGCTCGGTGTGTCGGCGTTCCCCGGGGAGGGCAGGACGCGGGAAGCGTTGCTCGCCGCCGCGGACCGGTGTCTCTATGAGGCGAAGCGCCAGGGGAGGAATCGCGCGTGTTGAAATTCCTGGTGTTCAACGGCGCTCTTTTTAGCGTGCTTTTTTTGCACGGTTGGCGCCTGGGACGTTTCTGGCGGGTTCCGTTCGCGCTCGGGGTAGCCGCGGCGGGCCTGGGATTGATCTTTGGGAATTCTCTGGACCCGCTAGTGGGCGTTTTTTATCTCATCTTCGCGTGTTTGACGGTGGATGCCGGAGGGCGGTTCAGAGGATGGGTGGCGGCGCGGCAGACGGCGCTCGATGAGGAAATAGGCGCGCTCTCGAAAAAATTGGGATCCGAACAAGAGCGGCTTGATCATGCGGCCAGGGAAACTCAAGCCGCGCATGACGGGGTGGAACAGATCTCGCATTTGTACGACAAGATAAAAGAAATGTCCCAAAGCATGGACTCCGTGGAAACTTTGGTGATCTTCGGGGAGGCCGTCGCCAGGTATTTCGTGTTTGACCAGATGAAACTTTTTTTTTATGACGAAGAGGCCCAAACGGGAACGGATCCCGGCCAGTGCTGGGCGCTTCGTTTTTCGGATTGTCAGAATTTATTGGATCGGGAGACATTTCTGAAAGACAAGGCCCGGCTCAAAGGAGAGCTCGAGGCGCTGGACCGGAAGATCCTTGAGGCGGTTTTTAAGTACGGCAGGGTGTTGTACGCGGTGAACGGGTCCGAGAGGTCCTCGGCGGGGACCCCGGATATTTTTGGCGCCGCGCCGCCTTTCGTCGCGTACCCCATCGTGATCCATAAGAAGGTGGTTTCCGTGGTGATGGTCAAGGGGATCCGGTCGACGGACCTTTCTTTTCTTTCGATCCTGGCCGAGCGTTTTGTTTCGGAAGTCCAACGGGTCAAGCTTTACCAGAAAGTAGAAACGCTGGCCGTCACGGACGGGCTCACGGGCATTTATGTGCGCCGTCACCTCTTGGAGCGCTTGGAGGGAGAAATGGACCGTTGCCGGCGTTTTGGTTTTAAAGTTTCTTTCTTGATGATCGACGTCGATTTTTTCAAGAAGTTCAACGACCTCTACGGGCATCTGGTCGGAGACGTCGTTTTGAAACAGGTGGCCGACACCATCCGGCGGAATATCCGCGAACTGGATCTGGTCGGGCGCTACGGCGGGGAGGAGTTCGGGGCGATCCTGGTGGAAACGGACGCGGCGGGAGCGTTTCTCATCGCCGAACGTATCCGTCTGGCCGTCGCCCAGCGGGCCTTTCGGGCCTATGACGAATTATTGCGGGTGACGATCAGCGTTGGCTGTTCGACATTCTCAAAGAAAAATGACGATCTGAGTTTACTGGTGGACGCGGCGGACACCGCCCTCTATGAGGCCAAACGGCAGGGCCGGAACCGCGTGTGCGCGGCTACTGAGCTTTCACTAAATAATGAGTACAATGGCTCAAGACGATTTTGGAACGAGACAAGGAAAGAGGAGGAGCCATAGTCACGACTATGCCTCGTCGTCGCGCCTTGCATACGGACAAAATACGGGCTTCCATTGTGCCCATTATTTAGTGAAAGCTCAGTGATTTGTCATAGGGGCCTGGAATTCGTATAATACGAAGGTTTGACTCATCGGTGAAAGGGGATTTGTGGAAAAAAAAGCGGCGATAGGGGTGGATATCGGCGGGGGAAGTGTCAAGTTCGGGCTTGTGACTTCGAGTGGCCGTGTTTTGGAACGCGGCCAGTTTCCCACAAATCCGCGCGGGGGAAAGAAACTTTTATTCGATCAGTTGGTCGGCCAACTCCGGTCCCTGATCTCCGGCGCCGAGGCTAGACGCATCAAGGTGGCCGGGGTGGGTCTCGGGGCTCCGGGGCCGATCGACGTCGAGCGCGGCTTTGTTTATTTTTTTCCGAATATCCCCGGCTGGAAAAATACTCCGATCCGGGCGGAGCTTGAAAGAGCGCTCCGGCGGCCCGTCTTCGTCGACAATGACGCGAATGGGGTGGCTCTGGCGGAATTTCTTTACGGGGCCGGGAAGGGCATGCGTAACCTCATCGCGCTTACGCTCGGGACAGGGGTGGGCGGGGGTCTGGTCCTGAACGGCCGGCTGTTCCATGGGGAGGCGTTTTCTGCGGCGGAGATCGGGCACATCGTTCTCGATGAGAAAGGTTCCCGGTGTTCCTGCGGAAACCGGGGATGTCTCGAGACTTATGTGGGGAGCGGTTATTTTACGGCGAAGGTGCGGCGCCGGCTCGCTGCCGGAGCAAAAAGTATTTTATCCCGCTGGCTGAAAGAAGGCCGCGAACTCACCCCGCGGCTCGTGGCGGAGGCGGCGCAGAAAAAAGACCGTTTCGCGATCCTTCTGTGGGAGGAAACCGGGGAGCGTTTGGGAACGGCCCTCGCGGGCCTCGCCAATGTGCTGAACCCCGACCGCATCATCCTCGGCGGGGGCATCGCGCAGAACGGATCGATGATTTTTGATCCCGTTATTCGGACGTTGAGGAAAAAAGCTTTCCCGATAGCTGCGAGGTCTGTTAAAGTAGTGCCTGCCGCCTTGGGACCGGAGTCGGGATTTATCGGCGCCGCGGCTCAGGTTTTTGTCTCCAACCATTGAAGATAAAATGAAGATCGGGGGAATTTTGTTGCGCGGGATAGGGGTCTTTTTAGCCAGCTTAATGCTGCTGGTCCAGGCGGTTTCTCCGGCGCATGCCGACGCCGGGTCCGCGACTCCCGAAAAGGCAAGGGCGG
>JACPXO010000117.1 GCA_016196505.1 Candidatus Omnitrophota bacterium | reverse complement strand
ATTTCCTCAAGCACTATAAAAACCCCAAGCGTTTGTTCGTCGCCGCGGCGGATGATTTTGCCGCGAGGATCTCCAGCGGATCGGCGCCGGTCGACGCCATGGTCATTGCCCCGTGCAGTATGTCGACCGTCGGCGCCATCGCGCACGGCGTGACGCTCAATCTGATCCATCGCGCGGCGAGCGTTTCCATCAAGGAAAAACGCGCGCTCATCCTCGTGCCCCGCGAGAGCCCTTTGAGCCCGATTCATCTTAAAAATTTGTTGGCCCTGTCGGAGATCGGCGTACACATCGTGCCGGCGACGACGGCTTTTTACCACAAACCGAAGACCGCGCTCGAAATCGTGGATTTTACGGTCGGGCGGGTGCTCGACCTTTTGAAAGTTGAACACCGGCTATTCAAGCGGTGGCGTGAGGGTGAAGGGGAATAAGAAAAAATCGTGGAAACAGTCCGGGAATTTAAAGATATTTTCGAAAAAGTCAAAGCCGGGGTGCGTCTCGATGCGGAGGACGGCCTGCGGCTCATCCGGAGCCATAACCTTCCGGAGCTCGGGACCATGGCGAATTTTGTCAAGCGGCGGCTTCACGGCCGCAAAGCCCACTTCACGCACAGCATCAACATCAATCACACCAATATCTGCGTGCTTGCCTGCAAGTTCTGCGCCTTCGCTAAAAAGAAAAACAGCTCCGAAGCGTACGCGCTTTCGGTGGACGAGATCGAGCGCCGCGTGCGTCAAGCGGCCGCCCACGGCGTTTGGGAAGTGCACATCGTCGGGGGACTGCACGCGGACCTGAGATTGTCGTATTACGAAGAAATGCTGCGGCGCATCAAGAAGGCGTGCCCCGGCGTTCTCATTCAGGCCTTCACGGCGGTGGAGCTTGATTTTTACGCGCGGCTCGAGAGAGTTTTTGTCGAGGAAGTGATCGAGCGATTGATAGACGCGGGCCTTGGCGGCGTCCCCGGCGGTGGAGCCGAGATCTTCAGCGAAAGGGCCCGGGCCCTTATTTGCGCGCCCAAGGTGAGCGCCGAGCGATGGTTGCAGATCCATAAGCTGGTGCATCAGGCGGGCCTGCGCTCCAACGCGACGATGCTTTACGGGCACGTGGAAACGCCCGAGGAGCGCGTGGATCACATGATGCGTCTCCGGAAGTTGCAGGACGAAACGGGAGGATTTCTCGCGTTCGTGCCGCTCGCGTTCCAACCGGACCACACCGAACTCGCCCACCTGCCGCGCACGAGCGGCGTCACGGACCTGCAGGTTTTAGCGACGGCCCGGCTTCTCCTGGATAATTTTTCCCATATCCGGCAGCTCTGGAATTACGTGGATGAGAAACTAATCCCGGTGGCCCTGGAATTCGGCGTGGACGATCTGGGTGGGACGAATTTTGACGAAACCATCGCCAAGGCGGCCGGCGCCCAAGGCCGGGGGTTCACTTATGAGGAGCTCCTTGGGTTTATCCGTCAGTGTGACTGCGAACCCGTGGAAGTGAACAGCACTTACACCGAGATTCATAAGGAGTGTTTGGTCGTATGATCCGCTTGGGCTCCATCGAGTTCATCAATTCATTGCCCGTGGACCTCGGGCTCCTGAGCGGCGCCGTGCCTTTTTCGTGCCGCATCCTCCAGGATACGCCCGCTCAGCTCAATCGAAAAATTTTGAACGACGAATTGGACGTGAGCCCCGTTTCGGCGTTTTTTTATGCCGAACACGCCGAGGAACTCTTTATTTTGCCTGATCTTTCCGTCAGTTCGGAAAGCGGGGTGATGAGCGTTCTACTCTTCAGTCGGTTTTCGCTCGCGGAGCTGAAGGACAAGACGATTTTTCTGACGGGAAAAGGGCGTACGACGCCGGTTCTTTTGGAGATCCTGTGCCGGTTGCGTCACGGTTTCATCCCGGAAACAAAGCCCATGACGGGCCCCTTTGGGAATGAGGAAGGGGCGGATGCGCTGCTTCTCATTGGGGATGAGGCGCTCCTGGAAAAAGGACGGCTCACAGGGCTCGGGTTTCAAGCCATCGATCTCGCGGAGGAGTGGCGGCGGTGGACAGGACTCCCCCTTGTGTTCGCGGTTTGGGCGGTGCGTCGAAGCGTTTTCGCCGTTCACGGTGAAGCCATTGAACGCGCTCACGAGGCGATCTTGCGCTCGAAAAACTGGGGTTTGGCGCATCTGGATCTCGTGAAAGCGGCCGCGGCGGAACGATCGGGATTGCCGGAAGCGGTGTTGACCGCTTATTTTTCAAAGCTTTCGTATGGTTGGACTTCGGGCTTGGAAAGGGGGCTCTTGCGCTATTTCCAGTGCGCGGCCGACTGTGGATTTTTGAAAAACGTTCCCCGGATAGAAAAACTGCCCCTTTCAGGCGTTCAGGAAAGAAAGGCGGCCCGATGAACATCGACTCGATATTGGCCAAAGCGCTCGAAGGTGGCCGCGTCAGTCTCGAAGAAGGAGCCGTGCTTTACCGTGAGGCGGAGTTAGCCGAACTCGGCTTTGTCGCCGATGAACTTAATTTTCAGAAAAATCCCGAAAGCCGTACGCGCGCGACGTTTCTCGTGGACCGCAACATCAATTACACCAATTATTGCTACACGCTTTGCAAGTTCTGCGCTTTTTACCGTCTGCCGGGGGACAAAAAAGAAGGTTATGTGCGCACGAACGAAGAGATCTTCCAGAAGATCGAGGAACTGGTCGCGATCGGAGGCACTCAGGTGCTGCTTCAGGGCGGCCACAATCCCGACCTGGGCATCGAGTATTACGAGGCGCTCACGCGGGAGGTCAAGGCGCGTTTCCCCCAAGTTCATATTCACTCATTTTCCGCTTCCGAGGTGTGCCATATCGCCAAGGTGTCGGGTCTTTCCATCCGGGACGTCCTGCTCCGCTTGAAAGCGGCGGGGCTTAACAGTCTGCCCGGCGGCGGCGCCGAGATCCTCGTCGATAGGGTGCGGCAGATTGTGAGCCCCCTAAAAACGAAGGTCTATGAGTATTTTGAGGTGCACCGCACCGCTCATGAGGTCGGCCTCAAAAGCACCGGGACCATGGTGTATGGTTTGGGGGAAACCCTTGAGGAACGAATGATGCATTTTGACGGGTACCGCCGCCTGCAGGATGAGACGGGAGGGTTTCGCGCGTTCATCCCGTGGAGTTTTGAATCGGAGTCGACCAAGATGCGGATGCCGAGACGTACCGGCAGTGAGTACCTGCGCATGATAGCGCTTTCGAGGATCATGCTCGACAATATCCAGCACCTTCAGGCCGGCTGGGTGACCGAAGGGCCGAAACTCTCGCAGATCGCCCTGAGTTTTGGGGCCGATGATTTTGGCGGGATCCTCATGGAAGAGAACGTCGTGAGCGCCACGAAGGCCGCGGGGCTTTATTCGGGCGTGACCAAGGAAGAGGCGATACGGCTCATCGCCGAGACCGGAAAAATTCCCACCCAACGGAACACCCACTACGAGATCGTCAGAGTTTTTTTTCCTGAGCCGGCCGCGGTCCTGGTTTGATCGATGGTTCCCTTTCTTGATCTTGTCAGGCAATACCGGCCGCTTCGCCAAGAGATCAAGAGCGCTGTTGAACGCGTCCTGAGATCCCAGCGTTTCGTTTTGGGAGATGAGGGCCGGGTCCTCGAAAAAAAGATCGCCCGTAAGACCGGGGTAAAATTCGCCGTGGGGCTCGCCTCGGGGTCCGACGCGTTGTACGTGGCGCTCTGGGCTTTAGGAGTGGGGCCGGGAGACGAAGTCATCACGACCCCCTTTACTTTCTTTGCTTCCTCGGGAGCTATCTCGCGGACCGGCGCCCGGCCCGTTTTCGCCGACATCGACGAGAGGACTTTTAATCTCGATCCTTCCCAGATCGCTTCCAAGATCACTTCGCGCACGAAGGCCATCGTTCCGGTGCATCTTTTCGGCCTCGCCTGTGATATGGACGCGATCATGGTGGTCGCGAAAAAACACGGGCTTTTTGTCGTTGAAGACGCGGCGCAGGCCTTTGGAGCCGAGTCCCGCGGCCGCCAAGTCGGCGCCCTCGGGGATATCGGTTGTTTTTCATTCTACCCCACCAAGAATCTCGGAGGCGCGGGGGATGGGGGTATGCTCGTCACGTCCTCTCCTCAATGGGCTAAAAAGGCGGTTCTCATGCGCGACCATGGGTCGCAAACCAAGTATCGCCACGAATTTATCGGGATGAACAGTCGGCTGGATGAACTGCAGGCGGCCGTTCTCCTGGTGAAATTGAAATACCTTGAGCGTTGGAACGCCCAAAGGCGGGCCATCGCGCGTCGCTACACGGAAGTGTTCAAGGACCTTCCTCTTCAAACCCCGTTCGTGCCGAAGGGGCATGACCCTACGTTCCATTTGTATTCGGTGTTGACCAAAAAAAGAGACGCGCTGTCGCGGTTTTTGGCCAAAAAGGGGATAGCCAGTTCCGTTTATTATCCCTCGCCGCTTCATCTCCAACCTTGTTACCGCGGGCTTGGGTATCATCCCGGAGATTTTCCCGTGAGCGAAAGAACGGCCAAAGAAATTTTGGCGCTTCCGATGTTCCCTGAGCTTTCAAGGCCCGAAACGGGCCGTGTCTTGGCCGCGGTAAGGGAGTTTTTTAGATCGTGACCCTCTTTTATTACGCGGCCAGCGTGGCGTTGCTTTTTCTCATTCCCTGGGCCAAAATGCACTGGCACGAAACCAATCTCCCTCCGCTTTTGGCCGAGGTGCGTTGGGTGATCAACCTGATCTATCTGAATCTCGCCGCCGCGTTTTTCATTTTGATAAAAAACGCCTCCAAAAAACCGGCGCCACGACTCGTCTGGTGGGCCGTGTTCGCGGGCTTGGCCGCGGGTTTATGCGCCGCGCATCCCGTTTTTTCGGGCGATCTCATGGAATATTTGATGCGGGGGAGGATCCTCGGCGTTTATCATCAGAGCCCTTACCAGCAAGTCCCGGCGGCGTTCCCTCAGGACATGCTGTATGCTCACTCGACGTGGAAAGCCAACCCCGATTCTTACGGGCCGCTTCATGTAGTTTTGGAGACCGTCCCCGCGATCCTTTCGCCGGGCTCGATCCGCGGGATGTTGTGGCTTGAGAAACTTATTTTTTTAGGATTCATGGCGGTAGGGATCTATTTTTTCAAGCGCCTCGTTTCGGAGTATGACCCCAAAGCCAGTCCCGTGGCCACGGTGTTTCTTTTCGCGTTGAATCCGCTTTTATGGGTGAGCACGGTGATCGACGGTCACAATGACACCGTGATGCTCGCCTTGACGCTCGCCGCCGTTTATTTT
>JACPXO010000099.1 GCA_016196505.1 Candidatus Omnitrophota bacterium | reverse complement strand
CCGGCCCACCGCCCCCATCCCCTTGATGCGGGTGTTCTGATGCACCACAAAAACGGGAGAGTTCGTGGTGAGAAGCCCGTCCTGGTGAGACCAGCGCACATGGTCCGTATTGACCACGGTGCTGTCTTTTAACTTCAAAGTAACGTTCTTGTCGAGAAACACCGTTTCTACGGGGTCTATCTTCGCCACCTCACCGACGAGATTCCAGAATTTCTTTCCCTGCTCGTCATAACCGGTGAGATTGAACTTTTGCAGATGCTGGTCGCGGCTTGAGCCCACGAGGTCCGCCCGCACGCGCCTTGCTTTTTTCTTGGAGTTGTCCTGATGGTGGGTATAAATGGCCAGGCCCAAAAGAAGACCGACGGCCAAGAACCCAAAAAGCCAGGAGGCGTTGCCCCTACGAAAAGCCGCGTTCACGGCTTAAAATATCCGGCCGAGGCCTGGGCCCATTTCCCCTGGGCTTTTAAGATCAAGTCGGTGACTTCGCGTACTGCGCCATGCCCGCCGCGCCTCTCGGTCACGTAATGCGCCCTCTCTTTCACCTCTTCGATAGCGTTGGGGACACCTACCGCGCAACCGACTTTCTCGAGCACCGGAATATCCACCCAGTCATCCCCCACGAAACAGACTTCGTGCGGAGACGCTTTGAATTTTTTTAAAATTTTTCCCAATACTGCCAGCTTGTCCTTGGCGTTCTGATAAACCTTGGCTATTTTCAGATCGCGCGCGCGTCTTTCGTTGATCTTCGATTTTTTTGAGCTGAGGATCACCGTCGGAATGCCCATTTTCAGGAGCGTGACGATGCCAAACCCGTCATGGGCGTAGAAACACTTCAACTCATCGCCATAATTCCCATAGATCATCCGGCCGTCCGTGAGAACGCCGTCCACATCCAGAACCAGGAGCTTGACTTTGGCGAGACGGCTTTGAAGGTTCGCGGACGGCGTCATCTCAAACGATCCCCGCCTTCAAAAGGTCCTGGACATCCAACAGACCGATAGGCCGGCGGCGGGCGTCTACGACGGGGATCTCGTCGATCTTCCGGCTCCTCAAAATCTCGAGGGCCTGAGCGGCGAGCTTGTCTCCGCTTACCGTGATGGGATTTTTGGTCATCACCTCTTTGACGGCCTCCGTCAAGACGAATTCGCCCCTTTCAAGATGCCGTCTCAGATCCCCGTCCGTGAAAATTCCCTTGAGGCGTCCCTTGCGGTCGACCACCGTCGCGGACCCCGCACGGGCGTGCGTGATGCGGTAAAGCACCTGCTTGACTTTCATCGACTCACGCACGATGGGGTTGCTCTTTCCGGTTCTCATGATGTCCGAAACTTTCAAAAGAAGTTTGCGCCCGAGATTTCCCCCCGGGTGATAAAACGCGAAGTCTTCGGGTTTGAACCCTTTCATCTCGAGAAGGGCCAACGCCAAGGCATCGCCCATGGCCAACATCGCGGTCGTGGAGGCCGTCGGGGCCAGGTTCATCGGACAGGCCTCTTTCTTGACGCTGACGTCGATCACGATATCGCTCGCCTTGGCTAAATGAGAGTTTTTATTCCCCGTGAACGCCACCAGATGCACGCCTATTTTTTTGGCCAGAGGCAGCATCTTCAGGACCTCTTCGGTCTGGCCGCTGCTGGAGAACACAAGGAGAACGTCGTCCCTCATCATGCGCCCGAGGTCCCCGTGGAGCGCCTCCGCGGGGTGCAAAAAAAGCGACGGCGTACCCGTCGAGGAAAGCGTCGCCGAAACTTTTTGGGCGATAAAACCCGGCTTGCCCATGCCGGTCACGACCACGCGCCCTTTGGACCGCACGATCAAACGGCACGCGCGTTCGAAATTGCGATCAATACGTCCGAGGAGAGCTTTGACCGCGTCGCTTTCGATGCGTATCACCTGCCGGGCGATCTTAATAGGCATCGCGAACCACCTTTTTTAAGGCCAGCAAACGTTCTAAAAGTTTTTCAAGCCGGTTTAAAGGCACCATGTTCGGCCCGTCACTCGGGGCGCGGTTGGGGTTTTCGTGCACTTCCATAAAAATCCCGTCGGCGCCGGCCACGACCGCGGCCTGCGCCAGCACGGGCACGAACTCGCGTTCGCCGCCGGAGCTTGTCCCTCTTCTCCCCGGCTGCTGAACGGAGTGTGTCGCGTCAAAAATGACCGGATAACCGAATTTTTTCATGATGGGAATGGAACGAAAATCGCTGATCAAGGTGTTGTAGCCAAAAGAGGTCCCGCGTTCCGTTAAAAGAATGCTGCGATTGCCGCGCGAGGCGATCTTCTCGGCCACGTGTTTCATATCCCAGGGGGCCAAAAACTGTCCTTTTTTAACATTGACCACCCTCCCGGTATCCGCCGCCGCGGTCAGAAGGTCCGTTTGACGGCACAAGAAAGCGGGGATCTGCAGGACATCCACCACCTCCGCGGCGGCGCGGGCCTCTTCGGCGGAATGCACATCCGTCAGGAGCGGCAATCCCGTCTCTTCCTTTACGCGGCGCAAGATATCAAGCCCCTCTTCCATTCCCAGCCCTCTGAAAGAATGGACGGAACTGCGGTTGGCCTTGTCATAACTGGATTTGTAGATACAGGGGATCTTGAGACGCGCCGCGATCTTTCCGATAGCCCGCGCGTGGCGGACGGCGCTTTTTTCGTTCTCGATGACGCACGGACCCGCGATCAGGCAAAGCGGATGGCCGTCGCCGATCTTGATCGCCCCGACACGGACCATCAGACACCCTTGGCCGTCAAGGCGGCCTTGATGAAATCCCTGAACAGAGGGTGGGCTTGATCGGGTTTGGACCTGAATTCGGGATGGAACTGACAACCCACGAACCAGGGATGATCCACGAGCTCTATGATCTCCACAAGCCGGCCGTTGGGGCTGGACCCCGACACGATCAGCCCGTTCGTCTCCATTTTGACTTTGTATTTATTGTTAAATTCGTAACGATGGCGATGGCGCTCATGAACGGTTTCTTTTCCGTAAGCCCGGTAAGTCTTGGTTCCTTTGAGAAGCGTGCATGGGTAAGACCCCAAGCGCATCGTACCCCCCAGGTCCTTCACGCGTTTTTGTTCTTCCAAAAGACTGATCACGGGAAATGGGGTCGCCTTGTTGAATTCCGTGGAATTGGCGCGGCCCATCCCGCAGACGTTCCTTGAGATCTCGATCACCGCGCACTGCATCCCCAGACAGATCCCGAAGAACGGGACCTTATTCTCACGGACATATTTGATGGCCTTGATCTTGCCTTCAATGCCGCGGTCTCCGAACCCTCCCGGGACCAGGACGCCGTGCACCTCTTTCAAAAATTTATCCGCGCCATGCGCCATGACTTCTTCGGCGTCTATCTTCCGTATCTCGACCCGCGCGTCGTTGGCGATACCACCGTGCTTGAGCGCCTCATACACGGATTTATAGGCATCCTGAAGTTCGATGTACTTGCCGACGAACCCTATCACGACGTGCTTGGACGGGTTCAACACTTTGTCGACCACATGCTCTTTCCAGGCGGAGAGCGTTGACTCCCCGTTGTCGCAATTCAATCTCAAAAGTTTCACGATCAGCTTATCCAGCCCCTCCTCTTTCAGGGCCAGGGGCACTTCATAGATCTCCTGAACGTCGAGCGCCTGGATGACCTGTTCTGGCTCCACGTTGCAGAACAGCGCTATCTTTTCGCGGACTTCCTTCGAAAGGCGCCTCTCCGTCCGGCACATCAGGATGTCAGGTTGAATGCCGATCTCGCGCATCTTCCCGACGCTGTGCTGTGTCGGCTT
>JACPXO010000125.1 GCA_016196505.1 Candidatus Omnitrophota bacterium | reverse complement strand
GCCCGGGGACGCCGTCGCGATACCCTTCTTTGACCCGGTAGGCCTTCCAGAAACGGTCGATCATTTTTCTGACGATCCCCAAAACCCCCACCTTTCTCTTTTCACGGAACCATTTCCGCGCCTCAAGATCGGTCTGGCGGTCGAGCTTAGCGACGGCATCGGTAAAATCACGGTAGGTGTAGTGAAGGATGTCGTGCTTGAGTGAACCGCGCGGATCGGGCATATAGGCCTGAGGGTGCACCTCGGCCTTTTCGTCGTAGCGGAATTTATCTTTCCGGAAAAGGCGAAGCTGCGCGGAAGGGTACATCCCTCCGTACCGCACCCAGGTGTTTCCCAGAAAATTGCGCCTGGGGATCGCGTAACCATTGCAAATGGCCTGCCCCTTGAGAAGCGTTCTGATCTCATCCCGAAGCTCCGGCGTCACGCGTTCGTCGGCGTCGAGACTCAAGACCCACGAATGGCGGCCGAGCGCGTAGGCGTAATTCCGATGTTTTCCCTCGATGTCCATTTTCCTCTGAAACACCCTGGCGTTGAATTTTCGGGCGATGTCGGGAGTCCCGTCCGTCGACTCATCGTCCACCACCACGAGATCGTCTGCCCATTCCACGCTTCTCAGACAGTCCTCAATCCGGCCTGCCTCGTTCTTGGTAATGACCACCACGGATAAAGGAGTTTTTTCGCTCATCGTTTTTCTCTTTTACGCCACCGCTCTCATGGCTTCAACCACCTTTTCCACTTTAAGCTCCGTCAGGCACCGCCGTCCGAACGGACAAGGAGGAAAATAGAAGTTTTGATAACAGGGCCGGCAAGGCACCTCCGCGGTCAGCACGCGGTGCGGAACTAACGGCCGGTAGGGACCGTACACGGTCTCGTCTACCGGCCCGAAA
The DNA here is from genome assembly GCA_016196505.1 of Candidatus Omnitrophota bacterium. Lineage (GTDB taxonomy): Bacteria > Omnitrophota > Gorgyraeia > 2-02-FULL-51-18 > 2-02-FULL-51-18 > JACPXO01. The sequence goes on along the minus strand of JACPXO010000125.1, from coordinate 8,281 downwards.
ATTGAAACCGTCCTTATTTTAAGCGCGTTGGCCAGATGCACAAGCCCACCGTCATTGGCCAGCAAAAAACTCGATCTTAAAAGAAAGGCGCCGACTTTTTCCATAGACTCACCGGCCAAAACCACGCATGGCACTTTTAAGCCCCGGGCCGTCTCTTTCAGCAAGTCCTCTTCTTTTTTGTCCCCCAAAAGAGCTACCCGGCATGGAGCCCCCGACGCGAAGCGGTTGGCGGCTTCCGAGAAAGCCTGAGCGTCCCATTGTTTGTAAACGGCATCCTTGCCCCAGCTTCGCCCTCCTCCGGGCGCGAGACTGATGAGTGTTTCCCCGGGCGTCCAACCGCTTTTTTTCAGGAAATCCTCGGCCTCGTTTTTCACGCGGTCGGAAATGCGCAGCGAAATGGCCGGTGGCGGCTCGGGAACATCGATCCCCGCCCATCGCAGGAGAGCCAGCTGGCTATCAGCGACCGGACGGCCCGAATATCCCGAGAGCTTCAAACGGCGATTGAGAAAAAATCCGCGGCGCTTAAAGTCAAATCCGATTCGCTCGCGTACACCCGCCCACCAGGCCAAAAAAGAATACTCCCTGCCCAAGGAAAGGTCGAACGCCGTGTCAAATCTTTCCTCCCGGATCGCCGTCACCAGCCCCTTGAGCTTCCGGTAAGTCATGAGCCAGTGCCATTTCCATAACCGCCGCAAGAGATCACGGTGAAAAACGAACGTCGTGTCGATGGAGGGATTAAGCCGCACCAGGCCCTCCGTGCGCTCATTGCACAGAAACCCGATGCGGCAGCCGGGAAAACCCCGCCGCAAAACTTCCACGAGCGTCATGCTGAAAAGAACGTCCCCGAGGCCAAAGGGATTAATGATGAGAAATTTTTTCATGTCCGCATTTTTCCATCACCCGAAGAAAACACTCATAAACTTCCTGGGCTGGAATGCTTTGTATCGGTTTATGGATCACCGCGCTTTTTCCGTCCCTCGGTCCCCAACGGCCGGGGTCGCACCCCTCGACGTCTTGCGCGTAAAGTGCCACGACCGGCGTCCCGCTGATCCAGGCCACATGCACGGGGCCGCTGTCGGCGGAGATCAGGATCTTCACGCGGGGGTGTTGAAACAACGCGATGAGATCTCCCAAACTCAACGCCCCCGCCCAATTCACGTACTTAACCCGGCTTTTTTGCGTCACCGCGTGAGCCGACGTCATTTCCTCGTGTCCGCCGATCAAAAGAAGTCCGGGCCATCCGCCGGCGTTGACCCGATCGCCGAGTTCCGCGAAACGGCCGGCGTCCCAGCGTTTACGTGGGTTGGTGGTCCCGGGGTGTATCACGACCACGTCCCCTTCCGGAAGATCACGGCTGAGACGTTCATCCACATGACGCTTGACGAATTCGTCGGCGGTCAGAAAGATCCTTCCGTCCCATGACCCGCCGCAGGCAAAAGCCGCCAAACTTAGATTTTTCTCTATTTCGTGCGGCGGGGGAACGCTTTCCCGAAACTTCAGGCGCCGCGTCAAAAAAAACGCCCTTTTTCTGTCGTAGCCGATGCGCTCGGGAATGGCGGCCCAGAACCCCAAGCTGTGGAGATGTTTGTCGGGGTTGGAAAAAACGGCCAGATCAAATCCGGCCTTTTTTAAGCGCCGGGCGAGCGCCCAACGATAAAAAAGATCCCGCTTGATCCTGGCCGAAGAAACCGTCATCACTTCGTCAAGGTCCGGGTGGTTTTTCAAAAGGTCCGACACCGACTCATCGGCCATGAGCGTGAGCCATGCTTTAGGATGCGCCTGGCGCAAAAGCCGAATGGCGGGCAAATTCATGAGAAGATCGCCGATCCTGTCGGTCCTGACAAATAAAATTTTCCGGATCCCGCTCATGCGTTTCTCAGGCAGTTTTTCGCGGCCCACGCCGTCCCCAAGGCCAGCCAAAACTTATTGACCAGGAGAAGCGACTGCAGGTCCGTGTCGGTGGCGCTGTGGATCAAGAACGCGAGGATACCAAAGACGATCCCCAAGCCAGCGGTTCTTAAGAACGGCGCGTTCGCCCGCAAAAACGCAGGCAGCGCTTCTTTGAAAAAATAAAAGATCAGCCAAAGAAAACTGACCAGTCCCAACAGTCCGATCTCGGCGGCCATATGCAGATAGCCGTTGTGGGCATATTGATTATCCACCTTTGGGTTCTGAGATTTAAAAAACGGCTCGTTCTTGGAGTAGGTGTTCGGGCCATGGCCGAAGAGCGGTTTTGCCCGGATCATGCGAAGGGATTCCTTCCACAGCTCCACCCGTTCCACCGCCGTGCCGGCCTTCGGGTTGAAAAGAGAAAGCATCCGGGTCTTGAGAAGCGGCGGTGACAAAAAAACAGCCCAACAACACACCGCGATCATCGCGATCCAAAGCCACCGGCTCCGTTTCGCCCAAGCCATCAACCCAAAGGCCAAAGCCACCGCGATCCACGCGCCCCGCGAATAGGTCCATAACAGGCATCCCGCCGTCACGGCCAACCCCACCCAGTAAAAAAAGTAACGTTTGCGGCCGGTGGGACCCCAGCCCTGCCCCAACGCCCCGAGAAAAAAGAAGATCATTAAAGACAGATAAGCCGAAAAATCGTTGGCATGGCGGAACGGGCCCGTGACCCTCCACGCCTTGTCCGTCAAATAAACGATCATCTCGCGCTGCCTCAAGAGTTCATGGCCCGTCACGCCCTGGATCAGGGCATCGAGGCCTATTAGGGACGCGACGATAAGCTCACAATGAAAAATTTTCCGGAATTTATCCTCCGTATCCAGCACATACACCGCCGACAGGCAAAGCAGTCCGCTTCTGAAAATTTTGAACACCCCTCTCAGCGAATTGTCCAGATAGTGCGTCTGCGTCAATGAAACGAGGTTCATGAAAATAAAGACGGCGATGAAAACCGCCAGAGGGCTTTTGAACACCGAGAAATCCCTGGTCCGGAAGACCGAGACCAGGGACAACAACATGAAGAGGATCGAGAAAATACTGAAAAAAGCGTTCGACCATGAGCCGAGCGCGATCACGAAGAAAAGGGTCAGATAGGCCAAGGACCTGGCCGGATCTTTTTTTTCAATAAGCATTGTGTCTGGCGAAAAACGTCATGAACAAGATTTTAACGTCCAGCCAAAAAGACCAGTTCTCAATATAATAGAGGTCGTATTTGGTCCTCTCCTCGATGGACGTATTGCCCCGCAATCCATGGACCTGCGCCCAACCGGTGATCCCCGACCGGATGGTGTGCCTTGCCATGTAGCGGGGAATATTTTCCTTGAACTGGCTGACAAAGACGGGGCGCTCGGGACGGGGTCCGACGAGACTCATGTCCCCCTTGAACACATTCCACAGCTGAGGAAGTTCATCCAGGTTATGGCTGCGTAAAAAAGCCCCGAGAGGCGTTCTCCGCGGATCGTTCTCCTTGGCCCAGACGGGGCCGGTCGCAGCCTCCGCGTTAACCCCCATGGTCCTGAATTTCAATAAAACGAACTGTTTTCCGTCTTCGCCGATACGCCGTTGCCCGTAGAAAATGGGGCCCGGGGAACTGAATTTAACCAGGGTCGCCAAGATCAAAAAAACGGGCGATAAAATGAAGAGGGCCGCCAGAGAAAGCGTCATGTCCATCGCTCTCTTCAAAACCCGGCTTTCCCAATCGGCCAAGGGCGAATCGGTGAACGACAACACCGGCACTCCACCTGTGTACGTCATGCTCATCTTGGCCGTGATCAAACCAAAGACGTCCGTCGCCCACCGAAAGGCCACGAGCTCCTTCTCGCATTCGTAAATGATCCTGAGCACCGTTTCCTGCGAAAGCCCCTGAGCGGCCAGGATCACCTCATGCACCTCCCGTCGTGATTTCAAATAATTAGGAAGCGTCTGCACCCTTCCCTCCACCGACACGCCCTCAAAGCGGCTCCCCTGAGCCAGGGTGTCATCGAGAAAACTCACCACACGCGCGCTGATCCTTGGGCTTCGCCTGAAATAATGGACAAGCTTTCGAGAGGTCTCATCGCACCCGATGATCACGATATTGCGGAAACTGCCCCGTTTTTTATCGATGACCATGATCACGAGCCCAAGCCAGTACCGGGCCAAGGAGACGCCGGCCGCCAAAACCGCGCCGATCATGACCAAAAACGTTCTTGAAAACGAAAAGCCGCGTATGAAAAATGTCAAGGCCATGATGACCAGTATCGTGACCGCCACCGCTTTGACGATTTTAAGCGCTTCAGAAGCGAATGAATAGAATTTCGAGGACCGGTACAAACCGTAGAACCTGAAAAAGCAAATGAGCACGAGTAAGATGAAATGAAAAGACCTGAAATAAACCGGGTAGTCAAGCGGTGATAGCTGGCTGGCGAAAAGCTGGCTCGAAAAACGAAACCAGAAACAGGCCCTTAAAAGAAGATGAATGGACGCCGCATCCACGGCAAGCTGCACCCACGGTAAAAAAGAATCCCGCTTGCGGCGCCGGGGGGTCATGAGGCGAACCCTAAACTTCTTTTGGCCATGAGGTCACGGATAAGACGCGTCATCTCGGTTTTAAAGCGTTCCTTATTGAAGCGCAGGGCATTGGCCCGGGCTTCTTCGGATCTCCAATCCCTCGTTTCGAAGCGGCGCACCGCCTCCAAAAGAGCTTGGGCCGAGGGCTCTTTAAAGAAAACGCCGGTTTTATTCTCCAGAACCGTTTCCAGCGCCCCCCCGCAGCCATAAGCGATCACAAAGCGCCCGCAGGCCTGAGCTTCCACGGGCGTGATCCCAAAATCCTCCTCGCCGGGGAAAATAAGCGCGCGGGCCCGGCGGTAATAATAACGCAGGGTTTCATCCGGCTGCCAGCCGAGGAATTGGATATTTGCCAAGGCCATTTTTTGGAGGGTATGTTTCTCAGGCCCGTCCCCGATGATGACGAGACGGCGTCCGAGTTCATTGAAAGCCCGTACCGCCAGATCGACCCTCTTGTAAGGCACGAGGGCCGAGACCACCAGATAAAAATCTTCGGGCGCGGCGTCGGCGCTGGGAGAAAAAAAATCCGTATCCGCCGGCGGGTACACCACCTCCGCGTGACGATGATAGTATTTCTCGATACGCCGTTTCACGTGATCCGAAATAGCGACAAAGTGATCGACGCGCCCGCTCGACTTGGCATCCCAGCGCTTCAACCGGTTCATGATAAACCCGATAGCGGCGCGTTCCACGGCGCTTCTTTTTCCGAAGTACTCGTCAAAAAACCCCCACGCGTATCGCATCGGCGTGAAACAGTAGCAAAGGTGAAAAGCGTTCTTATTCTTCCGGATCCCCTTTGCGACACAGTGGCTCGTGGAAATAACAAGGTCATAACCCTCCAGCCGGAACGTTTCGACGGCCTTTGGAAAGAAAGGGAGGCAATGCCGGTAAAACGCGCGGATCCCGGGAAATCGCTGAAGGAACGAGGTGATGATCTTATGGCCGGCCAGCGCCGAAGAGATCTTTTCTCTTTCGTAAAACAGAGTAAAAATGTCGCTGTCGGGGAACGCCTCGCACAAGGCCTCGAGGCACTTTTCCCCCCCGCGCATTCCATTCAGCCAATCATGAGAAAAGGCAACCCGCATCCCGTCCTTTACGGCTTAAAATCGGCCCAACACCTCTTCGTAAACCTTGACCGTGGCCTCGGCCGTCTTTTGCCAGGAAAATCGTTTCACTCGCTGAAGCCCGGCCCGGCGCATATTTTCTCGTAACTCATTATTTTTCAAAACATTATATATGAGCGGCTCCAGAGCGTCAACTCGATACGGATCAAATGTCTTCCCCGCGTCCCCTACGAGCTCCGGAAGACTCGTACGGTCAGAGGCAATGACGGGCGTCCCGCAGGCCATGGCCTCGAGAACAGGCAGCCCAAAGCCCTCGTACCAAGAAGGCAAGACGAAGAGGTCCGCCAAGTTGTAAAGAGAAACAAGCGTGGAGTCCTCGACCTCGCCCAAATACCGAATGAACGCCGACTTTTCAATGAGCCGAAGCAATTCCCTGTTGCCGGCATCCGGACGGCCCACGAGCACGAGCTCATGTTCGATCCCTTTTGAATTCCTCAAATTTTCCAAGGCCCTGACCAGCAAAGCCACATTTTTATGGATCTTCAAACTGCCCACGAACAACACAAAAGGCCGATACAACTGGAACTGTTTCCTCGTGCTCCCGAGCGTGTCTGGGTCTTCCAATTTCTTGAAAATGGACGCCGGTGCCTCCGGCGTCACGATGACGCGGTCCTTGGCCAGCCGGGGGAAAAGTTCGAAAAGGTCTTTCCGCGTATGTTCGGAAACGGTGAGAATGGCCGAAGCCCTTTTCTGAATGAAACGCAGCAAGAAACGCGTATAGCCGGCCGCGAAGTAAGACTTCGACGCGCTTGGGTGGCGGATATAGGTCAGATCATGGACGGTCACCACGAGGCGCGCTCTCGCCATCAGAGGGACGTTGAAGTGCGGCGCATGCAGGAGATCTAAAGCCCCGGTCTTTGAAGCCAGCTCGATCTGCTCTCCCGGACTATAAATTTTCGATCGGAGCGCCACAAAATGGGAATCTTTGCCGGGCAGACAAGCCCGGATCTCTTTCTCATGCTCGGCATAACCGTAGAAGTTGAACGAACCCTTAAACGCGCGGTAAGCCGGTTGGCGGACAAGTTCCCGAACATACCTCCCTATCCCGGCATGCGTCCACATTCTCAGGTCAACGCCGACTCGGGGGACTGTCATGGGAAGCGTCCGGGCGGGATCAAATGCCGTTCAGTCTCAAAATAAAGTGTAGATAAAAGGGGCCAAAGGCGAACTCTGACTAAACACGATCAAAAGACCCAAGAGAACCAGCGTCACCACGATCGGGGTGAGCCACCATTTTTTCCGGTAAGCCAGAAAAGCCAAAAATTCTTTGAACACTCCGAATTTACTCATATAGCGCCCCCTTTTCTCAAAATTGGTTCTTGTAGCTCTCTTGGGTCCTGGTTTCCAGACGGGCGACCCAATAGGATTCCGCCTTACCGGTGTTCATTTTCAAAAGATCTTTTTTCAAAAGACGCAGGACCACGGCAAGCGGCGTCACCACCGCATAAAACATGACGCTCAACAAAACCCGGGCCATTGCCCATCCCAGACAAAGCGCCACACCCATCCACACCCGATACACCCCGGTGAGGAGCCGAGGAAATGCCAACCCTGAAGCGACCAAAAAAACAGCGACGGCAAAGAAGGGAATGGGATTTAAACGCCCGGTCTTTAAAAACCACACCCCAAGAAGGATCAAAACAAGCCCCACGACCAGACCGAAGTTCTTGAGCGTCTTCGGGTCGATGGGAATGGATCGCAGTTCTTTCGCCAGTGACATGACCTTTTAATCCAGTTGAAATTGCTTCGCCCAATCCGTGTCTTTTTTCAAAGGCGGCTGTTGGGTTTTTTCCAATAAAAAGTTCCCTAACACGAGGACATCCATCTCGGTGCGCATAAAACAGAGATAGGCGTCCTCCGGCGTACACACGAGGGGCTCCCCTCTCACATTGAACGAGGTGTTGACCAGCACCGGACAGCCGTGCTTTTCATCCAACACCTTGAGCAGACGGTAAAACAGCGGGTTGTCCTCCGGCGACACGGTCTGTATCCTCGCGGAATAATCCACATGGGTCACGGCCGGGATCGAGGACCGGACGACGTTCAGCTTCTCAATGCCGAACAATCCTTTCTCTCCGTCGGTCATCGGGCGGCGCAAAGACCCCTTCACGGGCGCCACCATGAGCATGTAAGGGCTGTCGCTCTCAAGCTCGAAATAATCCGATACTTTTTCCCGCAGGACGGACGGCGCGAAGGGACGAAAACCTTCCCGGAATTTGATCTTGAGATTCAAGGTGGTCTGCATGCTCTTTGAGCGCGCGTCGGCCAATATCGAACGCGCTCCTAAAGCGCGCGGGCCGAATTCCATGCGCCCCGCAAACCAGCCGATCACCTTTTCCCGAACGATCAGATCCGCGGTCCGTTCGAGCAGTTCGGCGGCGCCGAGCCGGGTGTAGGGCACTCGATGATCCTCGAGAAATTTTTTTATGCGCTCCTCCCCATACTCCGGGCCGAGCAGGGCGCCTTTCATCGCGTCCCGTTTTCCGTTCACGACGCGCGGATGGCCAAGCACTTGATACCAGCCGAAAAGAGCCGCTCCGACCGCGCCGCCGGCGTCGCCGGCCGCCGGCTGAACCCAGATATTTTCGAAGATCTTCTCCCTCAAGATCCTCCCATTCCCCACGCAGTTGAGCGCCACACCGCCGGCCAAACAG
>JACPXO010000124.1 GCA_016196505.1 Candidatus Omnitrophota bacterium | reverse complement strand
GCCTCCACCGCCGCCGGAGCCGTGTTGTCCACTTTTCCCATGACAAATAGACTCTGTAACGTGATCTTTTCCAGCCCCCGCAGGCCTTCAAGCATGAAAGCCAGCGAGGTGTTCCCGACGGGTTGGTTGAGCCGCTTGAAAATCCGCGAATCCCCGGCATCGAGTTTCATAAAACAGCCGTCCAGTTTGCGCAAACCCTCCCGGCCGGCCGGACGGTGGCAAGTGGAAGCGTTTGAAAGAATGCCCACGGGCAGCCGTGGAAAAAACTCATCACGCAAGCCCAGAAGCCGGTCCACCGCGGCCAAAAAGTCCGGGTAAAGGGTCGGTTCGCCGTTACCGGCGATCATCACCCAGTCAAAGGAGGCGTTGTCCTCCTTTGCCCTTTGGAAAAAATCCTCCGACGCTTCATAAATTTCATCCACGGTCGGCCAATCCGCTTGGGGGCTGGGTTCCGAAAACCCGTACTGGCAATAAACGCAATTGAAATTACAAACCTTCCTGTCCGTCGGCAAGAAATTGACGCCCAGAGATTTTCCGAAACGCCTGGATTCTATCGGTCCGTAAATGACCCCGCTCTGGAGAGGAATGGGCATGAGTTCTCTCGTAAGTTGTCTCAAAAAAACAGGGTTTCCTTTTCCGCCGGCTTGTAGCCCTTGGGGATATAAACGCAAAAAGGGTCCGGACCCTCATAATCTCCCGACACCGCCCAGGCGCGGGCGCGCGAGCCGCCGCAGAGAAACCGGTATTCGCAGACCCCGCATTTGCCCTTCAGTTTCGAAGGGTCGCGTAAGTCGCGGAATAAAGTCGAATTCCGGTAAACGTCGACCAGGGAATCCGTCTTGACGTTTCCCGCCGAAAGGGGTAGAAAACCGCTGGGGAAGATCTCGCCCGCATGCGACACAAATACGAACCCATTTCCGTCATTGACGCCGCGCGCGGCGCGGCCTATCCCGTCCTCCCCCAAGTTCCCGGACGGCGTAAAGAACCCGGGCCCGGCAACCGGAGAGGCCCCGTTCATTTTCTTTTGCGCGATCACACGGCGGTAGTGAGGGGCTTCGGTGGATTTAATGTCAAAAGGAGCTTTCTCGGCGAGTGCTGCCATTTTGTGGAAAACTTTCTCATAGTCTCTGCCTCGTATTTCATCCTCGAGCTTCCCCCGGCCCACCGGGACCAGAAAGAACACCGACCAGAGAACTATTTTGAGCGACTCCAAAAGCGAACAAAGCGCATCCAGGTCTTCCAGATTGTATTTTGTCACCGTGGTATTGATCTGCACGGGAAGGCCGATTTCATTGGCCCAGCGGATGATGTCAAGCGTCCACCCAAAAGAGCCCGGGACGCGCCGGAAGGCATCGTGGATCCCGGCGGTCGAGCCGTCGAGACTGACGGCCAGGCGTGCCAAGCCCTTTTCCTTCAAACGCCTGATCTTGTCAGGCGTCATCTCAGCCGTGGCGCTCGGCGTCACTGCCATCCTCAAACCCTGCCGGGTGCCGTACTCGACGATCTCGAGAATATCCGGCCGGCGCATCGGATCTCCCCCCGTGAGGACCACGAGCGGCTTTCCAAAAAGACGGATCTCCCGCAAGAGAGCCAGGGCCTGTTCGGTGCTCAGTTCCTCGGGGCTTCTCCTATCCAGCGCCTCGGCCCGGCAGTGCACGCATTTCAGCGCGCAGGCCCGCGTCATTTCCCAGATCACGAGGAAAGGCGTCTGCGTGAAATCAAGCGGAGAAACGTTCATCCCTTACCGGTCTGGGCCTGGGTTTGAACGGCTTCTTCTTTGGAAACCCGTTTGAGACATATCTTGTTGGTAAAGGCGTCCACGAGCACGATTTTGAAAAACCACCCTTTTAACTCCAACACTTCCCCCACTTCAAAAGAAACAGACGGCTCTTTGATAGACACCTCTTCCCTCCGTTTTTAAAGGTTGCTGGACATATAGATAGATAGTATCTACTTAGGGTCTATTGTGCGGGATACGGGAATGAACGTCTGTGACGGCTGTCACAAAAAGAGGAAAATGACCCTTTAGAAAAGAAGCTTCTCGAGGCCTTCCTGATTGCGGATGATGATCTCGTGGGCTTTCACGTCGATGAGTTTTAAGCGTTTGAGCTGATAGAGCCGACGGGCTATCGTTTCACGGGCGACCCCCAGCCGCTGGGCGATCTCCTCGCGGGTGAAGGGTATGAAAAGGGTCTCGGCCCCCGCACCTTTGGACTTTTTCTCGGCCTGCATGTCCAACAAAAACTTCACCAGCCGTTTTTTGGAATCCTTGAGCGACACTTCTTCGACGAGGGAGCTCAAACAGCGCAGCCGGTCCGCGAAAAGTTTATTGAGCGCCTGGGAAACCTTGGCATGGGTCTGCACCATCCGGACATAGTTATTCCGCGATAGGAACCAGACCTTGCAGGCGGTGACTGCCGTAGCGGAGCTCAGGCAGGACCAGTTGAGAGCTCCCGGATTACAAGCGCAGGTATCTCCCGGCCCCAGGATCTCGAGGATCTGCTCGCGGCCCGAGGAGGAGGTGCGATAAACCTTGACCCGGCCTTCCTGGACGATAAAAACCCGCTCACAAACCGCCCCCTCGTGAAATAGGATCTCGCCCTTTTTAAAATCCTTTTCCACCAAACAACTCTTGATGGCGTTGAGTTCTTCCGGGGGCAGATCACGAAAAAGCGGGACATTTTTAACCGGCAACGGCATAAAATTATGGAGCCCTTTGGTTCATAAAATAATCGCATAAGTAAAAGCTAAAGGCAAGGAATATCGAAACTTAGGAGAGTTTCGTCCCTAAGTGTTGGCAGGAAAAAACACAAAGCTCCGCTTCAAGGAAGTGGGGTCTAAATCTTTTTAAAAATTCAGTTGCCGACCGACTCTTACTGGGTTTGACAGCACGAAAACGACTCGAGAGACACTTCGAGCTGTTTGCCGTTCTTTTTAAATTGGATCTTGGCTTCGCGCGCCAGCCAGCCAAGCGCTTGGTTGAACAGATCGCCGTCTCTCACCTCAGCCGACTTTCTCAGGGCGCCTACGTTCTGCGAGCCCCCTTTTTCGAGAACCCGGTAGATCTTACCGGCGGTCTCTCCGATCTCATGGTAACAATCGCTCATGGTCCCTCCTTTTTTGGTTTAAACCGTGCGATCTTTCAATTAAGAAAGTATAAGCCAGGACGAACGATACTGTCTGTGACGAAAATCACGCGACAAAAACCGGATAAACCCCATGGGTCAGCGTTTCATTGTGACAATAAAATCCGTGAGCGCCTCAGCCACTATCTCATTGCCTCTCGCTGAGTAATGGCGTGGGATCAACGCTTGGGCGCCTAACTTATCCGCCTCCTTCAAAAAAGTGACCCGGGTATCGATCATCGTTGCCGCTTCATCTATTTTTCTGAGAAAACGCACGTTGGGAGCGGTTAAATCGGTCCTGGCGGGGAGAAAAACAATACAGAAAATTTTTCCCTCAGACTCAACTTCGGCTTTGAATTTTGAAATAATGGCTAAACTTAAAACTTCCGGGTCTTCTTTGCGCGCAAGACTTTTTTTAAACTTTTCATTAATGAGTGAATAGAAAAAAGAAAGAAATTTGCTCCTCAAAAATAGATGGTCTTGATACCGGTCTTTGTCGTACCAATATTCATACTTTGAGTATTCCCAGGCGTCAAACTTTCTAATAATACCGATGATCTCATCCGGTGAAGGGCTTGGAACGTTAACTAACTTTAATGCGCCCTGTTCCAAAATAAAACGGGGCTTGAGAAAAGGGATCCCTGTGTCTGAGTAATAAAACGCCCTTGAGACACTAACATTTCTATTCATATTTTCCAACTGCAAGCCGAATATAACGATTTGAGGATCATATAAATGACCTGTCTTCCTCCATCTAACAAAACTCTGGTCCATCCCATAGCCGCCGGCGCCAAAGTTAAGCACTTCCGCGTTAATACCGGCTTTCTTAAGATCGTTCTCCAAAAAAAATCCCCAGGTATCCTCAAATGAAACGTCGTCACCATGAGTGAATGAATCTCCAAAAATGGCTATTCTCAAAACTCCCGGATCAGGAATTTTTGAAATAACCGATCCGCTGGCAGGCGTTCGTATAGCATCGCTGTTATATGAATATAACCCATCTTCTGATCGACTGTTTGGCCTGGGACTCCAACCTAGAAAGGGGTCGTACTTTAGGTAGCTGTTTTCTGATAAGAGGTACTGATGAATACTCTCGTTCCACTTTTCCAAAGGCACGCGATAAGGGTAGAGCTTGAATGAATGGACAAAAAAGTTCCCGTCCCCGTCAAAGTGCCCGATCCATCGGACCAGCGCTTCCCCCATTAAAAAAGCAACGGCTATCGCGCAAAAGAACAATGCTATTGAAAATTTTAGCTCTTTATTCATGAAATTTATCGATGGCTATTAAGTAAACCGTTTTACCCGAGCCAAACCAAAGCAAAACTGGCGGAGAGGCAGGGATTCGAACCCTGGAACCCTTTCGGATTACGCGCTTTCCAGGCGCGCCGCTTAGGCCACTCACGCACCTCTCCAAAACTTCAAATTTTCTTCATAAAATCCGACAGCGCTTCGGCGATCACCCGGTTGCCATGCGGAGAAAAATGGCTGTCCATGACCCAGTAGGGATGTCTCCCCGCTTCTTCCTCCGACCGCAGTTTTTCGGTCACGTCTAAAAAAGAGATCCCCCGCTGCTCCGCAAATCCTTTCATGCGGCGGTTCGGACCCTCGCGGTCAAAATCGCCGTCGTTCAACCGATACTTCTGCTTCCAGCCGGCCCAATAAAGGGCATCCACCTGAAAACGGTCCGGCAGAAAAAGCAGGACAAAACGCCCGCCGCGCTGTCTGACGGCCTCATCCATCCGCGTGATGGCCTCTTCGGTGACCCGCCAAAAAGCGCCCTGTTTGGGATCGGCTTCTTTCCTAAAAACCACGAGTTCCCCCGGTAGCGCCGGATTAACGAGTCCCAAGCGGTACAAGAACCGGTTGAAAAACTCGTAGCGCCTGAGCCGTATGAAACTATTGTAAATGTATGAGTGCGCGTCCAAATAATCCTTGAGGTTCGCCCACAAACTTTTTCCGGCGGACGCGCGGCCGCTCACGCCCGAAAAAAAGCCGGCTTGAGCGAAATTCTCATAGGGGTCATTGCCGGCGAAAAAACCCAGCACCACGACGCGCGGTGAGCGTTCCCGGAGGATCTCCACCAACAGGCGCTCCGACTCCAAGTTGCTGTACCCGTAACAAGCGGCATTCAAAACTCCGACACCCATCTTTCTGCCGACCTGCGAAGGGTAGGTTTCGGCATCGTCGACACCTACCCCAACCGTCTGTGAATCTCCGAGAAAAACGACCTCTCCCTCCCCGCCCGAGCCGCTGGATAAAGAAGGGCTGTTGCGAAACCCATTCGCGTCACTGGTCAGCCGGTAGTTAAATTCGCGGTAGCCGCCGGTGATCCTCACGTTTAAGTTCGGTTCAAGCCGTTTGGGCCGATCGGCGTGCGGGTCAACGCGCACGATACGTTTCAGGTAACTCGACGGGACTTGAAACCACCACCTCGCCGCGCTGTCGGCAATACCCAGAACCAGGATAAAGGAGGAAAAAGAAATAAGGAAATTCACCCACCCGCTTTTTTTGAACAAAAAACCACTCCTTTTCGGCTGGCCTTAGCGGCTTTTTTCTTGCCTCTGTTTTTTGAAAAATTCCTGCAAGAGCGCGGCGGATTCGAACTCCAAAAGGCCTTCTTCTATGGGAAACCTATGGTTCCACCGGGTTTCAGCCAAAAGATGCAGCTTGGAACCGCAAGCGCCCGTTTTCTTTTCCCGGGCGCCGAATACGAGACGATCGATCCGCGCCAGGATCATCGCCCCGACGCACATCGGGCAGGGTTCAAGTGTAACATAAACCGTGACGCCCCGTAAATGCTCGGACCCGACGGCCTCGCACCCTTGGGTCATCGCGATCATCTCGGCGTGGGCCGTGGGGTCTTTAAGGAGCTTTACCTGGTTATGGGCCCGGCCGATGACCTGGTTTTGACGCACGAGCACCGCCCCGACGGGGACCTCGTCGGACCGAAAGGCCTTCTCTGCTTCTTGGATGGCCAGACGCATAAAATGCTTATCGAGTTCCTTCCGCTCGCTCATCATAGAGCACTAATCTATCACAAAGCCCCTGGCTTGGCGACTTTCCGCCGGACGAAGTGACAGAGCGTTCCCCATCAGGTATAATCGATTTTCTCATGCAGAACCTTTCAAAACCCTTGGAACGTTTT
>JACPXO010000092.1 GCA_016196505.1 Candidatus Omnitrophota bacterium | reverse complement strand
TGCGTCGAGCCCGCCGGAAAAACCTTCGGATTGATAAGGGCCTCCCTCGCCCAGATCCCGGAGAGAGGGTTTAAGCCATTCGTAAGCGCCTTGCCGAAAACGAGGATGTCGGGCTTAGTGTTGAATTGAGCTAGCCCCCACAATTTCCCGGCTCGGTAAAATCCCATTTGTATCTCGTCGTCCACGAGGAGGATCTTGTGACGGTCGAGGACCTTTCGCAGGTAAGGAAAGTACTCTTTCGGAGGGATCACATAGCCCCCGGTCCCCTGAACGGACTCCACGTAAAACGCGCCGTATTCCGATTCCTTGGCCTTCGAATCCCAGACGCCGTTGTACTCGGTCTCAAAAAGTTTTTCAAACTGCTTCACACAGTACATCCCGCAATCAGGGTATTTCTTGCCGTAGGGGCAGCGAAAACAGTAAGGGTAAGGCACGAACTGCGCGCGGTCCGAAAAGTGGCCGTACCGCCGCCGGTAGCGGTAACTCGACGTGATCGCCGAGGCCCCGAGCGTCCGGCCGTGATACCCTCCCATGAAGGCGAAGACGAGGTTCTTTCCCGTATGACTGCGCACAAGCTTCAGTGAATCTTCGACGGCCTGGGATCCCCCGACGTTGAAATGCACCCGGCCTTTCTCACCGAAGAGCCGCTCCATGGATTTGGCGATCTTTTCCGCAAGCGTCACCTTTTCTTCGTGAAGATACTGGCAGGCGAGTTGCGGGAGCTTATCGATCTGTTTTTTGAGCGCCTCGGCCAGACGCGGGTTCGCGTAACCGAAACTCGCCGCGGAGTACCACATCTGGATATCCAGGTACTTTCCGCCTTTTTTATCGTAAAGAAAACTTCCCTCGCAGCGCTCGAAAAATTTCGGGGGTTCGAGGTAATGAACGGTGTCCCCCCAGGAACAATACTTTTTCTCTTTTTCAAGAAGCTCTTTTTCAGAGTACGGCATGAGATTCCTTTCTGAGCGGTTGTTTGACGAGCCACTCTTCCACGGTCTTGAAGTTTTTGTAAGGTTCATGCCGGATCCCTTTCTTACGGCAATAGTCTAAAAGCTTTCCCTTGGCAAAAGTGAGCGTCGCCGCCTCGGCCGCGAACCGGTCGGAGTTCCCGTCCCCGATAAAAATCACCGTGTCTTTGGCTGAGCTTAAGCGACGGATGACCCCCGGCTTGCAGTTCGCGCAACCGTGCTCACAGCTTGCGGGTTCCGAAAAAGTCAGTTCCAAACCTTTGGAATTCCATTGTAACCGATTGCAGTAGACGGGCAACGGATGGCCCGCGAGCCAGTTGCCGAGCGTATTTTTCAGGACGGCGTCGATCACGAGGTCAAACCCGTCGCTCACCACCGTCACCGGCAAAGACAGGCCTTGGGCGCGCTTCAAGAAATCCAAGAACGTCGGGTCTACATTCACTTCCGCCAAAAGCTTTTTGAGTTCATCGGGTTTTGCGGAGATCATCCTCACCTGTTCTAAAAGGCATTCCCGCGAACCAATGGCGCCGGCCGCCCATTTTTTTTCTATCACCTTCCACGCCGACGGCGCGAAACGTTCGAGCATCTTGTCAACAACGTCGTCCTCTGTGACGGTCCCGTCGAAATCCACGAAGAAACGGATCATTGAAACCTCTTCACAATAAGCGTGATGTTCTGCCCGCCGAAGCCAAAAGAGTTGCTCAACACCGTCCCCACTTTCATGGGCCTGGCTTTATTCGGCACATAATCCAGATCACAGTTCTCATCCGGGGTCCGGTAATTCACCGTCGGGGGCACGACGCCGTCGCGGATGGTGAGTAAACTCGCGATGAGCTCCACCGCGCCGGCGGCCGCGATCATATGACCCAGCATGGATTTGTTGGAACTCATCGGGATCTTTTTGGCGATGGCCCCGAAAACTTCCTTGACCGACCGTGTCTCAATGGCGTCGTTGAGCTGCGTGGAAGTCCCGTGGGCATTGATCGCGTGGATCCCATCCGCCGAAAGCCCGGCATCTTTGAGCGCCAGACGCATTGCCTGGACCGCGCCGCGGCCTTCGGGATGAGGGTCCGTCAAACGAAAGGCATCCGCGCTCGCGCCGTACCCCAAAAGCTCCCCGTAAATTTTGGCCCCTCTTTTCTTGGCGTGTTCGAGCTCTTCAAGGATCAGCACCCCGGCCCCCTCGGAAAGCACAAAACCGTCTCTGTCCTTGTCGAAGGGCCTTGAAGCGCCCGAGGGATCGTTGTTGCGCGTGGACAAAGCGGTGAGCAGGTTAAACCCCGCCACCCCGAGGGGATGGATCATCGAGTGCGTCCCCCCGCTCAGCATGAGATCCGCCTCTCCCCGGCGGATGATCTCCGTCGCCTCACCGATGGCTTGGCTTGAAGCCGCGCAGGCCGTCAGGCAATTCGAGACCACCCCGCGGGCCTGAAACACCTCCGCGAGATGATAAACCACCTGGCACGGGTCCTGTTCCGATATCCTTTCGGCGGACAAGCGGTGGAGACTGTTCTTGTGATACTCCCCGGGATCCACGCTGGTCTTGTCGGCGTTGAGGGAAGCGGAAACAATGGAGGCATACTCGGAAAAGTCGAACCCGCCGTCCCCGGCGCCGAAATAGACGCCGAATCTTTCCGGGACCAGACGGCGGATGTCT
>JACPXO010000091.1 GCA_016196505.1 Candidatus Omnitrophota bacterium | reverse complement strand
GGGCTGTCCCTTTCCAGTTTGAGCGGAAGTGACAGGCCCGGCATCGTTCACCGTTTGGACAAAGCGACCTCAGGGCTTCTCGTCGTGGCCAAAAACAACCGCTCGCACCGGCGCCTCCAGTCACAGTTCGAATCAAGGACCTTTTCAAAGAACTACACAGCGCTGGTTCACGGAAACGTGACGTTTGAAAGCGGCCGCGTGGAACGCGCCCTGGCGCGGCATCCCAAGGTCCGGCAGAAAATGGCTGTGTCCGATTCTCCCAGGGCGAGGTCCGCCGAGACCCGCTACCGGGTCCTTCGACGTTTCAAATCGGCCACACTCCTCGAGGTGAAGATCCTGACGGGCCGGACGCACCAGATACGCGTGCATCTGGCGTCCATCGGGTATCCGGTGATCGGCGACCCCGTCTACGGAAAAAAAGACAGCGCCGCCCGGCTTGGGCTCCACGCTTCAAAAATAGGTTTTGTGCACCCGGAAACTGGTAAACTAGTGGAGTTTGAAAGCCCTTTGCCGGAAGATTTTACACAGCTGATAGAAAAGTACGAGCATCCTTCGCCATGACCCACGTCAAAATCCAAACAGTTGATCAGAAGATCCGAGGGACGGTATCTTTTCCCGGAGACAAGTCGCTTTCGCATCGAGCGATCATTTTTGGGGCGCTGTCGGAAGGGACTTCCTCCTTCACCAATGTGTTGCCCGCGGAGGACTGCCGGCACACGCGTGAGGCGTTCGAAAGCATGGGGGTGGAGATCCGGTCCAAAGGCGCGACGGCTCTTGAGATCGTCGGAAAAGGGCTTTATGGTTTAAAGGCCCCTAAAAAAGAGATCTACCTGGGGAATTCGGGGACGTCCATGCGCCTCCTTTTGGGGATCCTGGCCGGCCAGAGTTTTGAAGCGACGTTGACGGGGGATCCTTCGCTTTCACAGCGGCCGATGCGCCGCGTGACCGCTTATCTCAAAGAGATGGGAGCCGCACTCGAGGGCAGGGAGGAGGCGAATTTCGCTCCGCTCAAGATTCATGGGGGGCGGCTCAAAGCCATTCGGGCGGTACTGCCGGTGTCGAGCGCGCAAGTTAAATCGGCCCTGCTTTTAGCCGGGCTTTTCGCGCAAGGGGAGACCTCCGTCACGGAGCCCGTCAGGTCGCGCGATCACACGGAGCGTTTTTTGAAACATTTCGGCGTGGCGGTGCGGGAGGACGGTTTGTCCGTCGCCGTATCGGGAGACCAAACGCCGCGCTCGAGGAATTTTGAGATCGCGGGCGACATTTCAAGCGCGGCTTTTTTTATGGGCATCGCAGCCCTCCTGCCGGACGCCGACATTCAGTTCCGTTCCGTGCTGTGGAACCCGACGCGTACGGGCGTGGTGGAAGTCCTGAAACGCATGGGCGTAAAGTTTCGGGTGACGTCGGTCAGTGAAAGCGGGCCGGAGCCCGTCGCGGACTTTACCGTTCAGCGCGGGCCGCTCAAGGCCTTCGAGATCACGAAAGAAGAATTGCCGTCGCTCATCGACGAGATTCCCATTTTAGCGGCCCTGGCCACACAGGCGCGCGGCACCAGCGTTATCCGTGACGCCGGCGAGTTAAGGGTGAAGGAGACCGACCGGATCCATTCCATGGTCAGCCAGCTGTCGCGCCTGGGCGCCAAGATAAAAGAAACGGGAGATTCCATGATCATTGAAGGGCCGACGCCGCTCTCGGGCGCTTCGGTGAACTCGTTCAAGGACCATCGCACCGCCATGTCGCTTGTCGTGGCCGGCATGATCGCGCGCGGGGAAACTCTCGTGGAAGACGTCGAATGCATCAATACCTCATTCCCTGGTTTTTTCTGGCTTTTGGATCAGCTTTACATTAAGCATGAACTCGTCCAGTAGTGTTGACACCCCCTAGGCACGTTGTTATAATGAGCCGTTAATTTCACCGGTGGAATATTAAGAGTCCTTCTTGAACCAAATTCTCAGAATTTTCAATAAACTCGTCAACGGCATCGCCGGATCTTTTTCCAATGATATGGGAATAGATCTCGGGACCGCCAACACCCTCGTGAACGTCAAAGGCCAGGGGATCGTTCTCTGCGAACCCTCGGTGGTCGCGATCCGCAAAGGCACCAATGAAGTCTTGGCGGTGGGCGATGAGGCCAAACGCATGCTTGGCCGCACGCCGGGGTCGATCGTGGCCATCCGTCCCATGAAGGACGGCGTGATCGCGGATTTTGAGATCACCGAAAGCATGCTCCGTTATTTCATCAACAAAGTCCATAACCGCAAGCGTTTTGTCAGGCCGCGTATGGTGATCGCGATCCCCTCCGGCATCACGGAGGTGGAAAAGCGGGCGGTGCGCGATTCGGCGCTTCACGCGGGCGCCCGAGAAGTCTATCTCGTTGAGGAACCGATGGCCGCGGCTATCGGCGTGGGCCTTCCTATTCAGGAGCCGGCGGGCAGTATGATCATCGATATCGGCGGCGGCACCAGCGAAATGGCCGTCATTTCTCTCGCCGGGATTGTTTTTTCGAGGAGCATCCGCATCGGCGGCGACGAAATGGACGACGCGATCATCGAGCACGTGAAGAAAACCTATAATCTGATGATCGGCGAGCGGACGGCCGAAGAGGTCAAGATCAAGGTTGGTTCCGCCTATCCTTTGGAGGAAGAGCTTTCGATGGAGATCCGGGGGCGCGATCTGGTCTCGGGACTGCCGAAGACGGTGCGCATCACGTCCGAAGAAGTCCGTGAGGCGTTGTCGGAGCCGGTCCAGTACATCATCGAGGCGGTGCGCGTGACCTTGGAACGTACGTCTCCCGAGCTTTGCGCGGATCTGATCGACCGGGGGATCGTGATGGCCGGCGGCAGTTCTCTTTTAAGGGGATTGGACAAGCTCATCTCTGAGGAAACGGGGCTTCCCGTGCATGTGGCCGAGAACCCGCTGATCGCCGTGGCGATGGGCACCGGCAAGATTTTAAGCGAACTCCATTATTTAAAACGGGTCACTGTCACCGCCAACCGGACCCTCGAGAATTAACCGGTTTTTGAATACAATGTGGTGAAACCCAGTCGTACGTTTATTGGAATCGGGATTTTTTTTCTTGTCCTTGCCGTATTTTCTGCCCCTGTCTCTCTTGTCCTTAAAGGTTCCGCGTATTCGTTCCTGAAAGCGCCTCTCGCATTCTCCAAAGCCATAACCCAAACCTTCGTCGATCTCGTTTATTTCAAGAAAAACGCCGGAGAAAACCGGTCGCTTCGGCGCCGCGCCGCCCAATCGGAAGAGGCCCGGTTCAGGGTCCGGGAACTCGAGTTGGAGAACGAGCGTCTCGCGAAGCTCCTTGAGATGAAGCGGACTCAAGGCCTCGGCGTGAAACGCGCGCTTTTCGCGCAGGTGATCGCGCGTTCGCCGTCCCCTTTGAGCCGGGTGGTGTTTATAGACAAAGGCCGCCGGCAGGGCGTCCGGCCCAACCTTCTGGTGTTGTCCGACCAGGCGGTCATAGGAAAAGTCGTGGAAACCGGCCCGTCGATGTCAAAGGTGGTCCTTATCTCCGACCCGAATTCGCGGGTAGGTGTTTTGATGCAGCGTACCCGGTATCAGGGGGTTTTGTTCGGGACGTCCGGAGGAGAATGCCGGGTGAAGTACCTTTCACTGGATGCCGGGATCAACCCCGGAGACATCGTTGAGACCATGGGATACGGAGGTTTTTTTCCCAAGGGTTTGAGGGTGGGGACCGTCGTAAAAACCTGGAAGGAACCGGGCCAGATCTACCAGGTGGCCCAGGTGAAACCCTTTGCCGATCTTACGCGGATAGAAGAGGTTGTGTGTGTGGAATAAGACGCGCGCGCTGGCGTTTTTTTGGATCTTCGTTTTATTTCTTTTTCAAAACTCCCTTAATCTGATCTTCCTTCCGAATTTCAAACTGATCCTCATCGGGGTTGTTTTTTACGCGTTGGCCGAGGGAGCTTTTTTTGGCGCGGCGTTGGGCGCCGTGGCCGGGCTTTTGGTCGATTTTTTCGAAATAGGCGTCCCGGGCCTCCATGGTTTGGCCCTGGGGGCGGTGGGAGTGGCCTCGGGTTTCACCGCCTCGAAGATATTCAAGGACAGCTTTTTCAACCGTTGGGTTTTACCCGCCTTTATGGGGCTCTTGACGGATCTGGGCTTGAGCGCGGTTTATGGCTGGGAGTGGAAAACCCTCGCCGGATCCGCTGTTTTCACGGTCTTGGCCTCGCCGCCGCTTTTTTATTTTCTTCGCAGGGTTTCAGGCGTTAAAGCGGGGAGCCAGCGTCCGTGGTAAGGGCCGTCCGCCTTTCTTTTCTGGCCGCTTTGGGGTTCGGCGTGATCTTTTTGAACCTTGTGCGCATGCAGATCCTTCAGTCAGACCACTATAGCTCTCTGTCGGAAAAGAACAGAATACGCGTTATTTATCTCGAGGGCCCGCGCGGAAAGATCCTGGACCGGAAAGGCAGGGCTTTGGCGGACAACCGGTTGAGCTTCAATTGTTCGGCGAGTTTGCAGGAGGCCCGAAGGAACATTTACAAAAGCTGCGGCGTTTTGCGGCAGATACTGGGTGAAAGTCCCGGTGTTTTGGAACGGCGCTTCCTCGAAAAAAAGAAGCCGGGGGTTTTTAACGCGGTGCTTTTGGCCGAGGATATTTCCCTCGAAAAGGCGACGGCCGTGGAGGAGCGGCTGGATGCGCTTCCGGGGATCATGATCGAGACGAAGCCCCAGCGTGTTTATCCCTTGAAAGAAGCGGGCGCGCATGCGCTGGGTTTTATCGGGCCGTTGACCCCGGAAGAAGTTGAGCGGTTGGAAAGCTACGACTACCGCCGCGCGGATTGGATAGGCCGGGAAGGGGTCGAAGCCGTTTATGAAAGCTATCTCCGGGGCCGTTCCGGCGGCTTGCAGATCGAGGTCGATAACCGCGGGCGTTTCGTAAAACTCATGGGGGTCAAGGAGCCGAGGGAAGGCAAGGACGTGCAGTTGTGCCTGGATGGCGCGCTCCAAACCTACGTGCAAAATTTGCTGCAGGGCCAAAAAGGAGCCGTTCTCGTGATGGACCTGAGCGACGGGGGACTTTTGGCGATGAACAGTTCCCCGGCGTTCGATCCCAATCTCTTTGCGTCGTCGCGGGGCCGGAAAGACGTGGGCCGTTTTTTGCATGACCGGGATTCTCCGATGATCAACCGGGGGATCCGGGGGCAGTACCCGCCTGGGTCCATTTTCAAGGTGGTGACGGCGTTGGCGGCGCTGGAGCACCGCAAACTGACCTCCGACACGGCGTTCGAGTGCGATGGCTCTAAAGTAATCGGAGGAAACCGTTTCCACTGTTGGAAAGCCGAAGGGCATGGCGCGCAAAGAATGACCGAGGGCTTCGCCCATTCCTGCAACGTCTATTTTTACGCCGTGGGATTGACGGCCGGGATCGACGCCGTGACCGCTCAGGCTGCGGAGTTTGGTTTTTCAAAAATAACCGGAGTGGACGCGCCGGGAGAAAAACCGGGCTTTGTCCCGACCCGGGAGTGGAAGAAACTCACCCGCGGCCAGGCCTGGTACGATGGAGAAACGGCGAATATAGCTATCGGCCAGGGAAGTTTGCAAGTGACTCCAATACAAGCACTTGTGATGGTCAGTGCCATCGCGACCAAGGGTGAACTTTTGAAACCTCATGTGATCGATAAGATCGAGGGGATCAGCGTCGCCGAACGCCATACCAAGCATGTCATAGCGCTCCCAAGACATTGGCGGTCGCTTCAAGAAGGGCTGGACGCTGTCATCAATTCAGAATCCGGGACCGGAAAACTGGCGCGGGTGCCGGGGCTTCATATCGCGGGGAAAACCGGCACCGCCCAATCGGGACAGGAAAAAACCCATGCCTGGTTTGTGGGTTTCGCGCCGTTTGAGCAACCTAAGATCGCCATGGTTGTTTTTCTGGAACAAGGCGGGCGCGGGGGAGTGAGCGCGGCGACGATGGCCGCGGCTATTTTTCAATGGCTTAAAGAGGCATCCTATCTATGAGGCAAAAAGTCAATTTTCGTGATTTTGACAAGTTACTTTTTTTGACGCCGCTTCTCATATTCGCGGTAGGGGCGCTCAGTATTTACAGCGCCTCATTCAAGGCGAACCCCCTGACGGACCAGGCGTTCGTGACGAGGCAGGTGTTGTGGATGGGCGTGGGCGCGCTCTTAGTTTTCCTGGTCGTACGCGTCAATTATTTCAAGCTCATGGATTTTGTTTGGCCGCTATACGGCTTGACGCTTTTTCTGCTCGTAGCCGTGTTGTTCATGCCGGCGAGACTCGGAGCGCGCCGCTGGATAGACCTCGGCGGGT
>JACPXO010000100.1 GCA_016196505.1 Candidatus Omnitrophota bacterium | reverse complement strand
CATGCGGAGGTTGTCAGGAGGCCTCCTTAAACACCTGGCACCAACATAAACGCCAAAAACACGATCAGGGTACCCTTCGCGGGGCCCATGGCGCTACCGCTAGCCGCCTAAACTCGGCTGCCGTCCGCTCATCCTCGTTTGCGGGGTGAGGCCGGGCGTCGACAGCAAACTGGTCGTCCTTGCGCGTCTTTGGCGGGGATGACGAGAGCGACAGAGGACTCACTCTTTAAAATTGCGTCAATTCAAGTTTAAAGAGGACATCCAATAATTGACTAAGCATGTAGCGGCTGCGGAACCAAAAGTTAGAGACGCGAGTTCGAATCTCGCCGCCTCCACCAATTTTAACAACCGTTAGGGAAAATTTTGAGCAAACAGAAGAGCACGAATCTGGTCTGGCTCGACCTCGAGATGACGGGGCTTGACCCGAAAACATGCACGGTCCTCGAGATCGGGGCCGTGGTGACCGACAGCTTCCTTGAGATCGTGGAAGAGGGGCCGTACGTGGCCATCCACCATGGGGAGAAGGTGTTGGAGTCCATGGAGGCCTGGAGCAAACACCATCACAAAAAGTCCGGTTTGACGGACGCCTGCCGCGAGTCGAAGGTCCGTTTGAAAGCCGCCGAAAGACAGGTCCTCGATTTCATCAAGATCCACTGCAAAGAGAAGACCGCGCCTCTCTGCGGCAACACTATTTGGCAGGACCGCCGTTTTCTGGTCAAATACATGCCCAAACTCGAAAGTTACCTGCACTACCGGACCATCGACGTGAGCTCCGTGAAGGAGCTTGTCCAGCGCTGGTACCCTTTGGACCATAAAATGCCGAGGGCCAAGCACCAAACGCACCGCGTGAAAGAGGACATCCTCGAATCTATCGAGGAGCTGAAACATTACCGCGACAAGGTCTTCGTCCCTCAAAACCGCCTGAAACCCTAAGGTTCCAAGTGACTTTGTACCCGGTTTCTCCTCAGAAAATCCGAAACCTCGAGGAAAAGATGCGCGGGCTGGGTCTTGAGCCGAACGATTTTGAGGAGACCTTTATCCGCGCCGGAAAACGCGGCGGGCAGAACGTCAATAAAGTTTCCACCTGTGTGGTGATCCGCCATCGCCCGACGGGTTTGGAGGTGCGGTGCCAGCGTGAGCGTTCACAGGCCCTCAACCGTTTCCTGGCCAAACGCCTGCTCGTAGACAAGATAGAAGAGTTTTTTTTGGGTCTCGAAAGCGCCCGGCGCCGTGACGCCGAAAAGATCCGACGGCAGAAAAGGCGCCGGTCACGGAAGGCCAAGAAGAAAATGCTTGAAGACAAGCACCGGCGCTCTTTAAAAAAGGGGCTTAGGCAGAAGCTGTCGGGTTCTCGCGGGTTTGATGGGGAATGAACCCCAGGCCCTCCAGGGCCGCCTCGTTCTGGCGTCGTCTTCCGGGTCCTGCAGGGAAAAGTCTTCGTAGAAAGAAAGGATGTTGGTCCGGTTCCCGGGGTCGATGTCTTCGGCCATCTGAAAAGCGCGTCCGGCTTTCTCGTATTGGCCTGAGAGCAGGAGCACGTGCCCCAGGAGGACGTAGGCCTCGTCGTCGTTGGGGTTTTGCAGAATGATCCCTTCGTAGGCCGCCGCTGCTTCGTCATAGCGGTTTTGTTCGAATAGCTTGAGCGCGGTTTCGTGTCTTTGGGAGATCGTAGGAGCACTTCGCAAAGCGAGCCGGCTTGCGATCTTCGGGAATTTTGCCGCCGCTTTTTTCTGAGCGATGTCTTTGGCGAACTCTTCGATCCGGAGCGTTTCGGGGAGTGAAGCCATGAGTTTTTCTTGGTCCTCTTTCAATGACCGGACCATGAGGGCATAGTTCTCGGCTTTGGTTTTGAGCGCCGGGGAAGGGTCGGAGGAAGCCAGGGACACGAGTTCCGCGTGTTCTTTTTCGAGCCGGGCGATCAGGTAGCGGTTGAGTTCCATGCTTTTTAAGGCTGGTTGGAACTGACGCCGGAGGTTGTCGTCGGCTCCCCAGGCGAGGGTCGCTAGGGCCAGCCAAGCGGCGGCCAAGAGGATAGAAACGCGGAATTTCATGGCCCTATTTTAATCGACGCGAACGCTTCTTGGGAATAAAATATTTATGATCTCACCTATCGAAATAGAGCGATTGGTTTTGGCGGCGATCCCGGACGCAGAGGTGCGCGTGACCGATATGACCGGCACCGGGGACCACTTTGAGGTGAAGGTGGTTTCGGCCGGGTTCCGCGGCAAATCTATCCTGGATCAGCACAAAATGGTTTTTGAGGCCCTTGAAAAGGAGATGGAAAACCGTATCCATGCGGTGAAGATCAAGACCCAGACGCCGGTGGAAAATAATTAACGCAGGGAAAAAAGGAGATCTTATGACAAATCCGGTGGTTGAAAAAATAGAAAAAGAAATACATTCGCACAAGGTGGTCTTGTTCGTGAAAGGCACCCCTGAGGCGCCGCAGTGCGGGTTCTCGGCGTCGACCATGGAACTTTTTAAAAAAATGGGCGTCCCATTTCACAGCGTGGACGTGATCACCAATCCTGATCTGCGGATGGCCATTCCTCAATACTCCAAGTGGCCCACATTTCCTCAGGTGTTCATCGACGGCAAGCTCATCGGCGGGTGTGACATCGTGCACGAGATGCACGAAAGCGGCGACCTGCAGAAACTGCTCAAGTAATCCTACATATTTCTCAATTGTTTTTCAGCGTCGACGAGGTCGCGGTTGATCTTAAACGCCGCGCGTTTGGCCGTTTCACGGAGCTGATCGGAGACCTGCGGCGCCTGCCTTAGCTGTCTTAAAAGCTGTATCACCATCCGGAAATAACGGATGATCTCGCCTTCGTCCACGTCGGTGTGCCGTTCTAGGTCTTTGAATTGGCAACCGCCCACCCACGCCTCCACGGCCCTGGCCAGATGAAAATGGGGGAGCTTCGTGAGCGGAAAGATCTTGTGCGCCGACTCTTTGAAGTGAATGCCCCGCAGGTGGTGGTGGGCTTTTTTGGCGAGATTTGAAAGATGCGGCGGGAGTTCCCGCGCGACCTGGTTTTTGCGCGGCTCAAAGACCAGCGCCGACAAAAGCACGCTGAGCTGGGTTTCATTCAGTTTTTCAAGGTAGCCGTCCTCCAGCATTTCCGAAAGAAGAAGCTCATACCCGTACATCCATGATGCGAACTCACCCTTTTGGCTCAAGCGCTCTTCCGCCAGGTGCCCCAGGCCTCTGAGGAGCGACAACTTTTTTATGATGGCGGCGGCCCCTTTCTCGCGCCCGTGCTTGTTCGACTGGTAAAAGTGGAACGACCGCGGGTAGATCTCGATGAGTTTGGATCCGAATTGCGCGTAGAGGTTTAAAAGCGTCGCGTAGCAGGAGTTGAACTGGCTCTCGATGGGTTCAGGGTCGCCGTAGATCACCCGCAGGAGCGCGTGGTGCGGGATAAAATGGGGGTTCACTCGCGAGTACACGTAACCGCAACTGTCCATGCCGCGGCGCCCGGCCCTCCCGGCCATCTGGAAAAAGTCCCGCGTTCTCAAGAAAGCGAAATGCGTCCCGTAAAATTTCCTGAGCTCGTCGAACACCACCGTTTTCGCGGGCATGTTGATGCCGAGGGCAAACGTCTCGGTGGTGAAAATGAGCTTGATGAGTTTCGAGGTGAAGAGCTGTTCGATCACCTCTTTTAAAGTCGGCAGCATGCCGGCGTGGTGGAAGGCGATGCCTTTTTCGACGAGCCGTTTCATTTCCACGGCGCTCGATTCTTTGAGGAGGTCGAATCGCTCGCACAGGGTTTGGTAGAGGGTCTGGACCTCGGCTTTTTCGCCGGCATCGAGGAAATCGAATTTGCCGTGTTCCCACGCGAGCTCCTCGGCGCGCTTGCGGCCGAACGCGAAATAAAGGCAGGGGAGGCGTTTCTCGCGCGCCAGATGCCGGATGAGGTCGTCGGTACGATTGGGTTTGGCTCTTAAAGTTTGCTCATAGTTCCCGCGCCTAAAACGGTTCCTCCGCTGTTTGGAGAAAAAATCCCGCCGCCCGCCTCCCGACGGCCAACTCTCGCGGCCGAGGTAACCTTCTTTTTTCAAAATTTTTGGGTCCGAGTAGATCTGCCCCTGGCATTGGAAGAGGTTCACGAGAGGCACCGGCCGGTGCGCCTCGATGATGACCTCGATGGGGTGAGCCATAATACTGCCGATCCAGTCGGCGAGCTCCCGGATGTTTGGCGCCGTCGCCGAAAGTGCCAGGAACCGGACATGCGGCGGGGAGAACATGATCGCTTCTTCCCAGACCGTGCCGCGTTCGGCGTCGTCGAGGTAGTGGACCTCGTCGAAGATCACCCACGTCGTGTTCTTCAGACGCTCGGGGTCCTCAAAGAGCTGGTTGCGGTAAATCTCGGTGGTCATGATGACCAGCGGCGCGTGGGGATTTAAGCTCACGTCACCCGTCAAAAGCCCGACCTGGTCGGGGTAGCGCGAGGAAAAATCGCGGTATTTCTGGTTCGAGAGCGCTTTGATGGGGGCGGTGTAGATCACGCGCTCTTTCCGCTCCAGCGCTTTTTCGATGGCGTATTCGGCGATGGCGGTTTTGCCGGCCCCGGTGGGGGCCGAGACGAGCACGGATTTCTCGAGGTCAATGGCTTCGATGGCCTTCTGTTGGAAAGGATCATATTGGAACATGCGCATATTCTGGCACGAATGAGTGAAATATGGTATAAAAAATCCATGAAACCCATCGGTATTTTCGACTCCGGCATCGGCGGGCTCACCGTTCTCAAAGAAATCCAAGAGGAAGTTCCCCGGGAGGATCTGGTCTATTTCGGCGACACCGCCCGTGTGCCTTACGGCACCAAATCCAAAGAGACGATCACCAAGTTCTCTCTGGACAATGTCCGCTTTCTGCAAAATTTTGACGTGAAAATGGTGGTCGTGGCCTGCAACACCGCCGCCTCTTTGAGCTTGGATGTTTTGAAGACAAGCTTCTCCATGCCGATCATCGGCGTTATAGAGCCCGGCGCCAAAGAGGCGCTGGCCGCCACCAAGAACGGTCGGATCGGTGTCATCGGCACGAAGGCCACCATCGGCAGCGGCTCCTACGAGGCGTGCTTGAAGCGGCTCAAGCCCTCGCTAAAAGTTTACAGCCAGGCCTGCCCGCTCTTTGTTCCTTTTGTCGAGGAAGGGTGGCTTGACGGCGAGGTGGTGACCCAAGTGGCGAAAACTTATCTCGAACCCCTCAAAACTTTCGGCATCGACACGCTGATCCTGGGGTGCACGCATTACCCGCTACTCTCATCGGTGATCCGGAAAACCGTCGGAGAGGAAGTATCCCTCGTTAATTCCGCCGAGGAAACCGCCAAAGAGGTTCGCCGGCTTTTGACGAAACTCAAAGCCGAAGCGCCCAGGAAAAAGGGAAACCCGGAGACGCGTTTTTTCGTGTCGGATGAGCCGGAGCAGTTTCGCACGCTCGGCGAGCGTTTCCTGGGCAGGTCCATTACTTCCGTGGCGAAGGTGGGGGATTATGTACGAGGTTGAGGTGCAGGACGAATTTTCCGCGGCACACTTTTTGAAATTGTACGACGGCTCGTGGGAGTTGAGGCACGGTCACAACTGGAAGGTGGCCGTGACGTTGAGGGCGAACAAGCTCGACTCGATGGGCGTCGTGGTCGACTTTGAGATGCTTAAAGCCTCTTTGAGAAAAGTGCTGTCCGAGTTTGAACAGACTTCTTTCAATGAACACCCCGATTTTAAAGACGGCAAGCTCAACCCCTCCACCGAAAATATCGCCCAAGTGATCTGCCACCGGCTTGCCGGACGTTTGAAACCTTCCCAGGCAAAGATAGTCCGGGTCACGGTCTGGGAGACGCTGGACGCGAGCGCGAGCTACTACCCCTCATGAAACGGCTGAGCGACCCTCAAACGGAAACCGAGATCAGCGAGATCTTTTCGTCGCTTCAGGGCGAAGGGCCGCACCTTGGCGTGAAACAGATCTTCGTGCGCTTTGGGCGATGCAATATGCACTGTGGCTACTGCGACGAGCTTGAAAAAATGAAAGAGGAACATTTTCAAGTTTTTTCGGCGGACGCCCTCACGACCGAACTCGAGCGTCTTGAGTCCGAAAAGGGGTCGCATCACTCGGTGGCTCTCACCGGCGGCGACCCTTTGTTTTACGCGCCTTTTCTTGCGGAGTTTTTACCGCGTCTCAAAGCCAAAGGGCGGCTCGTGTACCTTGAGACCAACGGCACCCTGCCGCGTGAACTCAGCGAGGTCGTCAAGTGGTGCGACATCATCGCGATGGACATGAAGCCGCCGACGAGCACCGGCGACAGGCCCTTTTGGGCCGCGCATGAGGAATTCTTGAAGATCGCGATCCGGAAAGAGGTGTTTGTGAAAGTGGTTGTCACGCCCGAGACAGCCGCGGATGAGGTGAAGCGCTGTGCCGGTATCGTGAAATCCGTGAACCCCAAGATCCCTTTTATTCTCCAGCCGGTTAGCGATCCTTTCGGCATCAACACCCAGGCGCTTTCGCTCATTGAAAAGGAGATCCTGCCGTCCATCTCCGAAGGGCTTTTCGACGTGCGCGTCATCCCCCAGATGCACAAGATCTGGGGTGTGAGATGAGGAGGGACGGTTCTGCGGCAGAACCATCCCTCGTGCTGGGAACTAAGAATGAGCACAAGCGGCGGGAGCTTGAGCGGCTGCTCAAAGGTTCTGGGGTCAAGGTCTTATCCCTGAAAAGTTTTCCTGAGTGTCCAGAACCCAAAGAGAATGGCAAAACCTTCGAGGCCAACGCAAGAAAAAAGGCTACCTATTACTCCCGCCACACGAGGTTTCTAACTCTGGCGGATGATTCGGGGCTCAGCGTTTCTTATCTCAAAGGCAAACCCGGGGTTTTGTCCGCGCGCTTTGCCGGCGAGCCGTGCAGCTACGCGGACAACAACCGGAAGCTATTGGGCCTATTAGGGTCTCTTCCGTCGGCGCGCCGCCAGGCAAAGTTTGTGTGCGTGATGGCTCTTTACGACCGAGGCCTGCCGGTGAAGGTACTGAGGGGAGAGTGCACGGGGCGCATTTCATTTTCGGAAAAAGGCCGGAACGGATTTGGTTATGATCCGGTATTCATTCCAAAAGGATTCAAGAAAACTTTCGCCGAGATCGGCCCCGCCGCCAAAAACAAGATCAGCCACCGGGGGAAGGCACTCCGCCTGGCAAAGAAAGCCATCCTGGCTTATTTCAAGAACTAGCTAAGTTTTGCAGGAAGCCGCTCAGTTTTTTACCGATCACGCGGCCCATGGCGAGCGGCACTTTTTCGTATTTGGGCTCTTTAAGCGTCCCCGTGATCTTGTACTGCGAGATAAAATCCTCCACTTCCTGCACGACGAAGGGCGCTATCCCTCCCGTATCCATTGCTCCCAAGAGCACGTCCTTTGAGAAGCGGATGTTCATCATCAAATCCAGGGTTTGATCGAACCCGGCGCTGCCTTTGAGTGTCAGCGCCACGGTGTCACTGAAAAGGTGCAGGTTCTCGCTCCAAACCCGTTTGTCCCTGATGAGGAAATCCGCCGTGAGTTGGCGGAATACCACAAAATCGAGCCCTCTCACTTTTACGAAAGGCAGGTCACCCATGGCTTTAAAAAGATCCGTTTTCCACAAGCGCCCGTCGCGGATCTCGACTGCGCCGGTCCCTTGGATGCTTTGAGGGTCATTCAGCTCGCCGAAAGCTTGGCTTTGGGTCGTGATCACCCCTCCGAAATCCACGAGGGAAGGTTTTAGCGCTTTCACGATCCCGCCGAGGTCCACCTGGTTCAGGTACATTTTTCCGCTGAAGGAGGGCTTGGGTTTGGAATAATCAAGCCAAAGCTCTGACGCGACGGTCCCGCCATAGATTCTGGCGTGGAGGTAGGGGAAGCGCACGATCTTGTTTTTCATGCGGATCTGCAGTTCAAAATTGTCGAGTTGGATCTTTTCTTTTAAGAAAATGGGATCGCCACGCCCGTCCATTTTGAAATCCCAGTTCAAGGGGTCGCTCCAGAGACCCTGGAGAGCGAAATAACCGTTGAGTGTCCCGCGCAAGTCGAGTTTTTCAAGCGCGGGCACCTGGCGGACGAGAGACGCGGAGGCCTTGGCCGTGTCTATCGCGAGGTCTCCCTGGATGTCGAGCGCCGGATTTGTGGGATTCAGTATTTTCCCCTGGACTTGAGCGCGAAAGCCATCAAGGTAAGACACATCGGCGCTCCGGATCCGGATATCCTGGCCCTCGAGATGATAGTCGGCCTCGACGCGGAGCTCGGGAGACGAAAGCCGGAGTTTCCCGGGCTCGAGGGGCTTTTTGGGAATGGTGAGATTGAGGAGGTGTTTTTTTTCATCCATCAAGAAACTGGCGTCGGAGATCCTGGCTCCGCGATCGTCCGCAAAGATCTCGGCCGAAAGGCCTTCGAGAGCGATTTTTTTGTCTTTGGAACGGATGGACCCGTCGCGAATCGCCAGCCGAAACTCTTTGGCAAGCTCCGTGGGCTTGAGGAGCGTTCCCCGGATCAGCGTCAAGGCCTGGCACTGTCCCTGGACGTCAAAAGATCTGAGAAATTCTTTTTCTTTCTCGGGTAAAAGCTCCAGGACATCCTCGATAGTGGCCTGGGTGCGTATCTTGGCGTCGGCGAGGAGTTCTTTAAAGGAGCGGATGGTTCCCTCCACTTCAAAGGTCAGGCGGTTCAGCTCTCCCCGGACGCTTTGAATGGTGAAAAGGTCCGGTTGAAAGGCGATCTTTCCCTGAATGGAATGAAGCGGCGGGAGTTTTTCCGACAGCCCATCCACGCTCACGTCGATGAATTCCAAAAGCCCCTGGTAGCGTTCGAAAATTTTGGTCTCGAAATTGAAAAGCCCTTTCGCGCTGAGCTTCATGTGCCCTGAGTACTTGATCTTGTGAAGATGGATGAGGGCGTCCTGCAAAACGGCCTGGGCGCGGAAAAACGCCTTTTCCTCACCGACGCTTTGGAGACGCACCTCAAGCCAGGTTCTGCCGCGTTCAAGGTGGACTTGGGCTTTTTGCTGGTAGCTGTCGAGCCAGGGAGGGACCTCGTCGGCCTTGATCTCCACGAGGAACTCGTAACCCGCTTTTTCAAGGTCCCATTGGCCCTGGAAGTTTATCGACGCATAGGCGGTCTCTCCCAGATGAAAAAATCCTTTGAGCGTGAGCACCGGCGGTTTTTCAAACTCAAGACGCAAGTTGATGGCCCGGAGATGCTCCAAGACCGGAGACGCGCTGTTTTTCCGGATAAGGACGTGCCCATCCGAGATCTCGATCGACTGAAGGTAAACATTCTCGGGGAGAAGGGCGTTCGGCCCTTCCTCGAGAGCGGAAATGTCCGGCTTGGGATCGTCAGGAACGACGGGAACCGGGATCTGGCCCGACAGCACCGTTTTCGGGGGAAGTGTTGCCTGTTTTCTGGGGGCCGGTTCGAGCGGCCATTCGTAAACCGGGGACTCGAGCGACACACGGTCCACGATGATCTTCTTTTCCTTGAAAAAAGGGATGAGCCGGGCGTTGAGAGAAAGCTTCTTGGCCGAAAAAAGCGTGCGGCCGCCGCTGTCCATGACCTTTAGGTCATGGAAAATGAGGCCTTCGAAGGGCAGGTACAGGGATTTGCTGAACTCGACCCGGGCCTCGGTGAGTCCCTCGATCTTTTGGATGACTTTTGCTTTAAGTTTTCCGGGAAAAAGGCCTAAGTAAAGGTAAACGGAAAAAAGCGCGGCAAAGAAGGCGAGTGTCCAGACGATCTTTGTAGAGACGCGGCGCCGGAATTTCATCCGGCTAGTATAACATATTTCCTTGAACCGCTTTCGCGCTTTCACTATAATGCGGGTGAAAAGGAAAAGAGACTTTATGAAAACGACGCGGCGGCGCGGCATTTACCCCGGAACATTCGATCCGGTCACGTACGGCCATTTGGACCTCATCCGGAGGGCGCTCGGCATCTTTGACGAAGTGGTGGTGGCTGTGGCCTCGCGCGGCACGGACAAAACCACGCTTTTTACCCTGGAAGAGCGGGTCGGACTGCTTCGGGAGTGCACCCGGTCCATGAAGCGCGTCGTGATCGAGCCCTTTGAAGGCCTCGTGGTCGACTATGCCAGGCGCAAAAAAGCGTCGGCCATGGTCCGGGGGATACGGATGCTCTCCGATTTTGAATACGAATTCCAGATGGCCCTCACGAACCGCAAAGTGGCCCCTGACATCGAGACGATCTTTCTCATGCCTCACGAGTCCTACGCCTACCTGTCGAGCCGGCTGATCAAGGAAGTGGCCGGATTGAAAGGCGACATCCGTTCATTCACGCCCCCCGCGGTGGTCAGGGCGCTCAAGCAGAAATTCGGTGAAAATCCTTCTTAACGATTTTAAAGCCCACGAGTCCCTGACGCTGGAAGAGGAGATCAATCCCGACGACCTCGACCTGGACATAGGCATCATGCACTTTCCCGACAATCTGACCTTGAGCGCCGAGGCCTGGAAGTCGGGCGATGAGGTGACCGTCCAGGCGCATGTCGAGGGGATGAGAAATTTCACCTGCTCACTGTGTTTGGAGGAATTTAACAATCTATTTGAAAAAGACTTCACGCTTCATTATGATATCAAGGGTTTGGACTCTATCAGTCTCGACTCGGATGTGCGCGATGAGATCATTATGGAACATCCGATCCGGGTGCTGTGCCGCCCGGACTGCAGTGGGCTTTGCCCGTTTTGCGGGGCGAATCTGAACCACGAAAAATGCGAATGCAAATCAAAGGAATAAACAAAAAGGAAATTTATGCCTAATCCGAAACGCCGGCATTCCAACGCGCGTACGCGCAAGCGCCGCACCCATGATGTGATGAGTGTGATGACGACCTCCGCGTGCCCGCACTGCGAGTCGATGGGGATCCACAACCCCGTTGTGTCTCACCGCGTGTGCCCCCGATGCGGCTACTACAACGGCCGCCCCGTGCTCCAGATCAAGACCAAGGAAAAGAAAAAAACCTAAATGCGCATTGCTGTCGATGGAATGGGCGGCGATAACGCCCCCCAAGAAATCGTCGCCGGCGCGGTGCAGGCCGCCCGCGAGTACGGGTTTAGGATAGTCCTCGTAGGCGACCAGGGCCTTTTGCGCTCGGAACTCGAGAAGCACAAGGACGTGCCGTCGTCCATTTCGGTGCACCACGCGGGCAGTTTCGTGCGTATGGACGAATCGGCGACCTTCGCGATCCGAAAGAAGAAAGACGCCTCGATCTCCGTTTGCGCGGATCTGGCCAAAGAAGGCGTCGTCGACGCGATCGTGACGGCGGGCCACACGGGCGCCCCCGTCGTGGCGTGCACGCTGAAACTCCGTCTCTTGGAGGGGATCGAGCGCCCGGGGATAGGCATTCTTTTTCCCACGCTCACGACCCCGACCTTTTTGATCGACGTCGGCGCCAATATCGACGTCAAGCCCTCCCACCTTTTCCAGTACGCGAT
>JACPXO010000095.1 GCA_016196505.1 Candidatus Omnitrophota bacterium | reverse complement strand
GTGTTCAGGCGGCACACCATGGAAAAGCTCGGCGAATCCGGCCATTACTACACCACCTGTCAGGCCACGCCTTATTTCTGGGCTTATGTGATGGGGAACGGCGACGTCTACGGTTGCAGCGCTTATTTGGAGGACCCGCGTTTCTGTTACGGGAATCTCAACGAGCAGTCTTTCGAGGATATCTGGGAAGGGGAGAAGCGAAAAAAAAGCGCCGATTACGTCGAGCATGGACTAGACATCACCGAATGCCGGAAAAATTGCCGCATGGACGAAGTCAATCGTTACCTTTGGGATCTTAAACATCCGCCACAGCATGTCAATTTTATTTAACCGTTCAATGAAGTGCTTAGCCATCCTGTGAATCCGCTTAAGCTTGAAGACAGGGCCCGTGAATTTCTTCAGCTAATCGCGCGGTCCGAGTTCACCCGGCCGTCAAGTGGGGCTTTGCCTCTCGAGGCCGGGATGGAGGCGGCGCTCGACCTGCTGGATCGCGCCCGCCAAGCCAAAAGCGCCGTTTACATTATCGGCAACGGCGGAAGCTCGGCCATCGCCAGCCACGTGATCACGGATTTTACGAATGTCGCCGGTCTTCGCGCCAGAACGCTGCACGAGTCGTCTCTCATCACCTGCATGGCCAACGATTACGGTTACGAAAATGCCTTTGCCCGGCTTTTGGGCGCTCACGCGGTGAAAGACGATGTGTTGATCGCGATCTCAAGTTCCGGCCGGTCAAAGAATATCCTGAACGCGGCCGACGCTATGAAAACTGCCGGCGGGCGCGTATTGACGCTCAGCGGTTTTGACCGCGACAATCCTCTTCGAAAAACCGGCGATCTGAATGTCTGGGTCGATTCCCATGATTATGGCTTGGTAGAGATAGGCCATCTTTTCCTTTTACACAATCTTGCCGACCGTTTCGGCGCCCTTAAAAAAAGCACGGCTCAAAAAAATGCTAAAAGATAAACTGATCTCCTTGGAATCGCTGGCCGCCAAGGCCAGAGCGCTTCGCCAAAAAGGCAAAAGCGTGGTGCTTTGCCACGGCGTATTTGATCTGATGCATGCGGGGCATATCCGGCATTTGCAAAAGGCCAAGGAGCAGGGCGATCTTCTTTTTGTTTCGATCACGGCGGACGAGCATGTGAACAAAGGGCCCGGCCGTCCGGTTTTCAGCGATTCGCTCAGAGCTGAGATGCTTTCGGCGCTGGCGTGCGTGGACTTTGTGGCGGTCAATCACGCGCCGACCGCCTTGAATGTGATCCAGGCCGTCCGCCCCGCGGTTTACGCCAAAGGCAACGACTACAAATCTTTCAAGGACGATCTCACCGGCAACATCCTGCATGAAAAGAATGCCGTGCTGCGGCACGGAGGGAGGATCTACTACACGGACGAGATCACTTTCAGTTCCAGCAGTCTCTTGAACAGTTACTTCGGGGTTTTTCCCGAAAAAGTGAAGAGTTATCTCCAGCAGCTGAGAAGATCGTACTCCGACGCCCAGATCATCAGCCAGGTGAGGGCTCTTTCCGGCCTGAGGGTTCTCGTGTTTGGTGACGGGATAGTCGATGAATACCATTACACGTCGCCGCTGGGACAGACCGGCAAGGGGAATATTCTGGCCGTTAAATATG
The DNA here is from genome assembly GCA_016196505.1 of Candidatus Omnitrophota bacterium. GTDB lineage: Bacteria > Omnitrophota > Gorgyraeia > 2-02-FULL-51-18 > 2-02-FULL-51-18 > JACPXO01. The sequence goes on along the minus strand of JACPXO010000095.1, from coordinate 17,092 downwards.
ACTCCCAGGAACAATTCGCCGGCGGGGCGATAGCGGCGGCCAATCACCTGGCCCGGTTCGTGAAAAATGTGACGTTGGCGACTAGGCTTGGGACAAAACCCAGTCATGAGGGATTTATACGTTCGAAGCTTATGAAAGGCGTTCAGCCGAAGTTTTTTTATATCAAAGATGAATCGACCGTGGTGAAAAGGCGCTTTGTGGATCCGGACCTGTCGAAACTTTTTGAGGTTTACTATTTCAACGAGGATCCGATGCCGGCCGGGGTTGAAAGTCAGGTTTGCCGGTGGCTTACGCGCCATCTAAAGGATTTTGACGTCGTGGTGATCCCGGATTTTGGGAACGGATTTATCACGCCGAAGATGGTCAATATCCTGGTAGATAAGGCGAAATTTTTGGCCGTCAATACTCAAGTCAATAGCGGCAACCGGGGGTATCATGTGATCCACCGGTACTCCAGGGTCAATTTTGTCTCCCTCAACGAGCCGGAGCTTCGTTTGGCCTCCCATAACCGCCACGACCCTCTGGAGGAAGTGGCCGCTTCGGTCGCTAAACGGGTCCGGGCTTCTTACATCGCGGTGACGCGCGGCACCAACGGCGCCTTGATGATGGATCTCAATAGAAAAAAGGTTTATCACGTCCCGGCCCTTTCGACCAAGGTCGTGGATAGAATAGGCGCGGGGGATTGCTTTTTGTCGCTGGCCGGTATTTGCCTGGCAGGCAAACTCCCCGCGGAGGTCGCGGCTTTTGTGGCCAGCGCCGCGGCCGCGTTGGATGTCCAGATCGTCTGTAACCGCGAACCCATCGATCCCGTCACGCTTTACAAATACGTCACCACTTTGCTCAAATAAATGAATTTTTCTTTGACGCCCGCCGAGCTTTTGGAACTTTATCGGTCTGTGCTGCGTCTTCGTTTGGTCGAGGAGGCCCTGGCCGAACGTTATCAGGAACAAGAGATGCGTTGTCCGGTACATCTCTGCGTGGGGCAGGAAGCGGTCCCCGCAGGCGTGTGCCTCGCGCTTAAAAAAACGGACACGGTTTATTCTAATCACCGCGCCCACGGGCATTATTTGGCCAAAGGCGGGGACCTCAACGCTTTTGTCGCCGAGCTTTACGGAAAAGCCACCGGTTGTACCGGCGGTTATGGGGGGTCGATGCATTTGATCGACCTGGCGGCCGGTTTTATGGGCTGCACGCCGATCGTCGGGGGTACGGTGCCGCTGGCGGTAGGATCCGCCTGGGCGCACGCCCTCAGAAAGAACGGAAACGTCGCGGTCTCTTTTTTTGGGGACGGCTGTTTTGAGGAGGGCGTCACGCACGAATCCATGAACTTTTCCGCTTTAAAAAAACTGCCTTTGCTTTTTGTTTGCGAAAATAACCAGTATTCGGTTTATACCCCGTTAAAGGATCGACAGCCCGACCGGCCGATCCATCGGGTGGCCGAAGCGCATGGCTGGAAGGCCTGGTCCGCCGACGGTAACGACGCGGTAGAAGCATTCGGGATCGCTCGTCAGGCCCTTAAGGCGGCGCGCGAAGGCGGCGGCCCCCAGTTTTTGGAATTTTTTACCTACCGGTGGCGTGAACACTGCGGTCCCAACTATGACGACCATTTGTCTTACCGTTCCGAGGAGGAGTTTAAGCGTTGGAAAGAGAGGTGTCCGGTCAAGCTCTTGGAAAAGCGTTTGACCGAGTCCAAGGTCCTGGATCCACAAAAAATCCAGAAAATAAAATCGGAGATAGACAGGGAGATCGAGGCGGCCTTCAAATTCGCCCTTTCCAGCCCGCCTCCCGTTACGGAAGACCTGAGACGAAAAGTTTATGCCGACTAAGACCAAAACAGAAAAAGCCATCCGCTTGATCAGTTATGCCGAGGCCATTCGCGAAGCCACCGCGATCTCGATGCGCAAAGACCCGAGTGTTTTGGTGGTGGGAGAGGGGGTGCCTGATCCCAAAGGGATCTTTGGCACGACATTGGGCTTGAGAGAGGAGTTTGGCGCCGAAAGGGTGTTGGACATGCCTCTGTCGGAGAACGCCATGACAGGTGCTCTGATCGGCTTGGCGCTGGCCGGATTCAGGCCCGTGATGGTCCACCAGCGCGTTGACTTCACCTTTTTAGCCATGGACCAGATGGTGAACAACGCCGCTAAATGGCATTTTATGTTCAACGGAAAGGGAACAGTCCCTCTGGTGATCCGTGTTCTGATCGGGCGCGGCTGGGGCCAGGGGCCTCAGCACTCGCAAAGTCTGCAGGCCCTATTTGCTCATGTGCCGGGTTTGAAAGTGGTGATGCCGTCAACGCCTTCGGATGCCAAGGGCATGCTTATTTCGGCGATAGAGGACAATAATCCGGTAATTTTCATGGAACATCGATGGCTTCATGGGTTTAAAGACGAAGTGCCCGAAGGGATTTACCGCGTTCCTTTGGATAAAGCAAGGGTGGTTAGAAAGGGCGGTCAGGTCACCGTGGCCTCGCTTTCATACATGACCATAGAGGCGTTACGGGCCTCTAAGTATTTGGAGAGTCACGGAATAGAGGCGGAAGTCATAGACCTCAGGTCGGTTAATCCCCTGGACACGTCTCTTGTGGTGGATTCCGTGAAAAAAACAGGGCATTTGCTCGTTTGCGACACGGCTTGGAAAACGGGAGGAGTCTCCGGAGAAATCTTGGCCCAGGTGAGCGAAAAAGCTTTTAACCAGCTTAAAAAGTCCCCTCGTCGCATTGCCCTGGGAGACCACCCTATTCCCACCTCACATTTTCTGGCTTCCGATTGTTACCCTGAGGCCGGGGATATTGTCACTGAGATAGGGGAATTGCTGGGATTAGACAAAAATGGGCTTGTTCTACGGGGGGTGTCGACGCTTCGCCGGCAAGGCCCCCTGGATGTGCCGGCTTTTGATTTTAAAGGACCATTTTGACCTTGACACCCCCTGGGATAGTGTATAAAGTGACCTTGATCACTTACCAAAAAACTCAGAATGAGTATGGGCGATAAACCTAAAAATAACGACGATCAGGACATCAAAACCGGCATCAACCGTTACGGAAAAGAAGTCAAAACGGCGATTCCCGACGACGCCCCTTTGGCTTCCAATCCCGGCCATAAACTCCGCACGTCCAACACCATTGTCGACCGTAAGGCGTTGCACAACCAGCAGAAAGAAAAAGAAGCTCTCGACGCCCTACGAAAAGACACTACCAAGATAGAAAAACTGGAAAACAAAAAACAGCAATTGGAGTATGTGGAATACGACGACGAGGTTGGCGTAGTGCGGTTAGATCCGACCTGGAAGGACGGATCGGACGCGCCGAACGCTTTCACCGGCCCAAGCCACAGGAACAAACCCCAGCGTTTCCGTTTCGACGGGCATAAAATGGCCTATCACACGGACCGGGTGCAGGCCTGGCTTGAAGGCAAGCGGTTCGCGCCGATCCACATTGACATGGGCCTGACAAAATTTTGCAATGTGGCCTGTCTGTACTGTTACGCCGTGGTTCAAAACATGACCAAGGGCACCATGATCGGCGAGAAGGCGCTTTTGCGCTACATCGAGGACTGCGGCCGTTTAGGGGTTCGCTCGATCGGTTTTATCGGGGACGGCGAGCCGACCCTGAACCCGGCCGTCTATGACGCCGCTGTTTTAGCGCGTAAAGTGGGCGTTGATACTTCCATGGCGACCAACGGCGTGCGGCTGGACATGGATCGCGCGCATGACGTACTTCGGAACATGACCTGGGTGCGTATCAATCTCTCCTGCGGCGACGCGGAGGGTTTTTCGCGCGTCCATCAGGCCAGCGCCGATAGTTTTCACATCCTCGTCGAAAAGATCAGGGCCCTTGTGGCGTTGAAAAAACAGTACAGTTACCGTTGCACGATCGGACTTCAGATGGTGCTGATCCCCGAGTGCTATGACCAGGTGATCAAAGAAGCCAAGCTTGGGGCGGATCTCGGCGTGGACTATTTTGTGATTAAACAGTGTTCCGACTCCGAGTACAAGGAAATAGGCATCGACTATAAGAGCTACCTGAGCGTGAGTGACATTCTCAAAGAAGCCGAAACCTATTCCAACGAGAATTATGTCGTGCAGGTCAAATGGGACAAGATCAACGCCGCCGGCGAGACCGCGCTTTACAAGGACGGATACCGCAAGTACGATGTTTGCTATGGCACGCCATTCCTGCTGCAGATCTCCGGCAATGGGAAGGTCTACCCCTGCGGGCCCTTTTTTAACAAGGAGCGTTTTTATTGCGGCGATATCCACGAGACCTCTTTCTATGATATCGTGATGAGCGACCGTTACTGGGCCGTGCACAAAGACGTGAGCGATTCGGTGGATGTCCACAAGGATTGCGCGGTCGGTTGCCGGCAGGATTACATCAACAAATACCTATGGGATTTAAAGAACCCTCCCGAGCACGTCAACTTCATTTAATTTCTCTCCGATTGAATAAACAAAGCTCAAAAGCGTTGCCCGTTTTTGCAGGGTGTATCGTGAAGACCAAGAGGCGGAGGATCCTATGCCAGCTCCGGGACAAAAAGCGCGGTATCGCGTTCCCGGGGTATTGGACCTGCGCGCCGGGCGGGCACGTACGCTCCGGCGAGGAACCGCTCAAAGCCGTCCGAAGGGAACTTAAGGAAGAATTTGAAGCTCAGGTGAAGAATCTGAGGGCTTTTAAAGTATTGGTCAGAAAGACAGGGAAGGCCGCCGGAGTTTATCATATCTTTACCGGGGAGCTCTCGTCCCCGGAAAACGGGATCCGTTGTCATGAAGGGCAAAAAGCCGCTTTAATTCCGGTGGATCAAGTGCTAAAATTGAGGCAACATCCTCTAAGCCGCGAGGCTTTCAAACCGTATTTTTCTGCCGTCGACCCAAATGAAAGGTCAACATGGAAAGTAAAGTCGCGTACGAAGAGATCAGGCGGTGGGCGGCAAAGTTAAAATTGCCGCTTAAGGAAACGACGGACCCGGCCAGCCGCGTTCAGGAATTGGCTGGGGCGATCGCCGCGCTCCGCTTGTCGTCTTACCCTGATCCGCCGGAACCCTGCCCGCAGGCCGTGGAAGCGCTCTTGCGGGATTATTTTGTTGAGAAGGGCGAGGGCTCCGGCGGGGGTAAGGGGGCGACTCTGGAACATATGGGAAAGGCCTTGGAAAATTTTGTTTGCGCCGCCGCCGAAAAGAAAGTCGCCGCGCTTGAAAACCAGCCCTATTTCGGATGCCATCGCACCGCGGATTCAAAACCTCCTGTTTCGCACACGCCACCGAAGGAAAATCTGGGCTTAAAACCATGACCGCTGTGCCGTTTTTCATCGGAGGCCTTCTTTTTCTTCTTTTGTTTTCAGCACATTTGGCTATCTGGCGCCTGTGGAAGGTTAAAAAAGAGATATTTTTTTTGGTGGCTCATTTTCTCTTCGTCCCATTTTTTTTATTTCTTTGTGGTGATCGTTTAGGCCTATGGCCCCGGCACGAACTTTGTGCCGGCGCGCTTCTTTACTTTTCTCTGGCGGTCGTTTATCTCCAGACTTACCCAGCTCTTAAAGCGGATATCCCAAGTTTTCGTATCCTTCTTTTGATACAGGCCAGCGGGTCTCAAGGGCTTCAGGTTCGTGACATTTGCGAAGCGCTCGGCCGCGGGGGAAGTTTTCACGTCCGAAAAATGGAAGAACTTCAAAACGACGTTTTTGTTTCCCGCCGAAACGGCAACTGGGAGTTGACGTTGGCCGGTAAGATCCTCACCGATTTTTTTATCGCCTACCGCCGTTTCTTGGGGTTTGAGATCGGAAAGGGCTGAATGGAAACGCGTTCTTTGCCCTCGCTCACGGTGGTGATGCCCTGTCTCAATGAAGAAAAAAATCTGGAACAGGCCGTTCGGGCTACGCTTTCGGCGTTCGGCCGTTCCCGTATTGATGGAGAGATCATCGTCGTGAACGACGGCAGCCGGGACCGGACGTTTGAGATCGCGGAAAGTCTGTCCCGCCTCGATAAAAGGGTGCGGGTGCTGAACCATGCCGAGCCGCAGGGGATAGGGGCGTCTTTCTGGGGCGGAGTCCAGGCGTCGCATATGGATTACGTGACGATGATCCCGGGCGACAATGAGAACGCTCCCGAGGAGGTGTTTACCTATTACTACCTGGCCAACGATCTGGATATCATTGTTCCTTTCGTTCAAAATATAGAAGTCCGCTCGCGGATGCGGAGGGTCATTTCGTCCTGCTACCGGTTCATCGTCAATTTTTCATTCGGCACCAATCTGAACTATACCAACGGCGCCGTCATTTACAACAGCCGCGTCTTGAAGGACATTAAACTCTACTCCAAGGGATTTTTTTATCAAACGGAGCTTTTGATCCGCCTCATCCGTTTGGGGTATCTTTACGCCGAAGTCCCTTATTTTTTGAAACCCAGGCATGAAGGCAAAACCAAGGCGCTTTCATTCAAATCTTTCTATGTGGTGATGCGAGGTTATTTAAAATTGATGTGGGACGTGCACGTCTTGAGAAAGATCGGGCAGTCCAATCTTTTGCTGCACCCGCAGTCCGCCACGTACCGCCGCACTCAGGCCCTGGGCCACTCATGAGCCCTGCGTTTCTCTTCGGCGTGGCGGTGGCGCCTTTCTTGATATTTTTCGTTCACGCAGGGGTCTGCCGCTTGGGGGGATCGCGCGTCGCGGTCTCGCCGCAGTTATCCTTGATCCGCCTCGTCCTGTTCCTCAATCTTCCGCTTTTGATGGCCTTGGCCGGTTTTTTCATGTTCCGCCCTCAGGCATTTCCATGGGCCCGGGCGGTGTACACGTTTCTTTTCGTAGGGATTGTTTTCAATAGTTGGGGGTATGCCTATTTTCATTTATTCAATTTGAGCTACGGATAGACGCGGCCGGCCGTTGCACGATAGCCAACCGCTTTTTTCTGACGGTGGCGTACGTTTTACGCGCCTGGCGGCAATGGTTCCGATTTGACCGGGAGACCCTCGCATGAAAGCGCTGGTGACCGGCGGGGCGGGCTTTATCGGAAGCCATTTGGTGGAGCGTCTCCTCGAAGAAAAGAACGAAGTGGTCGTCCTGGACGATTTTTCAAACGGGTCGCCTAAGAATTTACGGTCCGTCCAGGCACACCGGTCGCTCACCGTGCAGAAAGCGGACGTTTCAGACCGTAAAAGCATAGAACCCTTTTTTTCAGGCGTGGACACGGTGTATCACTTGGCCGCCTTAGCCGATATCGTCCCGTCCATTCAACACCCGGACGCCTATTTCAGATCCAATGTCCATGGGACTTTTGAGGTCATGGAGTGCGCCCGTCAGGCGCGGGTGAACCGCGTCCTTTACGCCGCCTCTTCCTCGTGTTATGGGATCCCGGACCGCACGCCCACTTCGGAGGAGTCAGAGATCCGTCCCGAATACCCTTATGCGCTCACAAAATTTCTCGGGGAACAGATCGTGATGCACTGGGGCCGCGTGTACAAGATGAACGTCAACTCGTTGCGTTTTTTCAACGTTTACGGGCCTCGGGCCAGGACCCACGGGACTTACGGGGCCGTTTTCAAAGTATTTTTGCCTCAAAAGATCCACGGGGCCTCCTTGACCATCGTCGGCGACGGGACCCAGACGCGGGACTTTACTTACGTGAGCGATGTCATCGAGGCCATGCTGACCGTGGCCCGAAGCGATCTTAGGAATGAGATCTTGAACGTCGGTTCCGGGAGAACTGTCAGCGTTAACACGATCGTCCAATTGCTCGGCGGAGGCAAAACCGTGCACATCCCCAAAAGACCCGGGGAGCCGGATTGCACCTTTGCCGATATTTCCAAGATCCGCCGCCTGACGGGCTGGAACCCGAAAGTTCCGATCGAGGAAGGTGTTGGGATCCTTTTAAAGCATCTGGAGGATTTTAAGGACCTGCCGGTTTGGACCACCGACACCATCGAAAAGGCCACGGAAGATTGGTTCCGTTATCTGGGAAAGGAGGAGTGAGCCCGTGGATCTCGACGGGATCGTCTGCCCCCAATGCTTTGGAGCGCTCAAGCCCTCCGAACCAAAGACAAAGATCGCCTGTGTCCAATGCGGCCGCCAATTTCTTGTGGACCCCGACTCAGGGGTCCCGCTTTTGTTCCTGGATAACCAATTCTCATCGGCAGAGGACGTGACGGAACGCATCAAGGCCTTTTACGAGAAAACCCCGTTCCCTGACTACGAGCTTGTCGATTCGGCGGCGACCCTTAGGATCAAATCCGAAAGGGGGTTTTTCGCGCGGTCGCTGGATGAACAGATCCCGCACGGCGCCAGGGTCCTTGAAGCCGGCTGCGGGACGGGGCAGCTGTCCAATTTTTTGGGTTTGACCTTCGACCGACAGGTGGTGGGGGCGGACATTTGTTTGAATTCGCTGAGGATGGCCGAATCCTTTAGGCAAAAAAACGATATTCAAAACGTGCGGTTCCTGCAGATGAATCTTTTCAAGCCGGTTTTCAGACCGGAAAGTTTCGATCTTGTGATCTCCAACGGGGTGCTTCATCACACCAGCGACCCTTGCGGGGGGTTCCGGTCGATCGGCAAACTCGTGAAAAAAGGCGGGCACATCATCATAGGGCTTTACAACGCCTATAGCCGGATCCCGACGGACATTCGGCGGGCTATCTTCAATCTTTTCGGGGACCGGTTCAGATCTTTGGACTACCGTCTCCGCGAAAAGTCCCTCGGGGAGAGGAAGAAGAACGCCTGGTTCATGGACCAGTATAAAAACCCCCATGAGTCTAAACATACCTTTGGAGAGCTCCTGGGCTGGTTCAAGCGGGAAGGGTTCGAGTACTTGAACGGGATCCCAAAGCCGGCGCTCCTGCAAAATTTCTCATCGGATGAAAAATTGTTCGTGAAAAATGCCGAGGGCTCCGGGCTGGACCATTTCCTGGTCCAAACGTGGCAGCTCTTGACCGGAGACCGCGAAGGTGGTTTTTTTATCATGATCGGGCGAAAGCGGTAGCGTTTCGACGATGCGCAGACGCCTAGCGGCTCTTCTGATAGGGATCCTTCTCGCCGTTCTTGTCGGTGAGATCCTCTTGTCCCAATCCTCGTGGATCGATAATCCGCCGGGGCAGTTCCAGCGCAGCCGGACGCGCGCTTTTAAGCACGTTCCTAACTTTAAGGGAAGGGACCGCCTTGGGAATCCCATACGCCTCAATTCGCAGGGTTACCGTGACAGGGAATACTCCTTCGACAAACCCGAAGGGGTGTACCGGATACTGGTTCTGGGAGACTCGGTCGCGTTCGGCGATGGGGTTTCGGCGGAGGAGACCTTCTCGGACCAGTTGGAAAACCTTTTGAACCGGAACCGTCAAAACCCACCCGGTCCGGTCGAGGTGATCAATACCGGCATCCGCGGTTACAACACCTATCAGGAATTACTGCTTTTGAAGGAGGAGGGTTTACGCTATAATCCTGACTTGGTTTTACTGTGTTACGTTGGCAACGATGCCGAGCCGTTCTCGAACCAGGATGGGCTGATCGACAAAAAATACGAATGGCTGATAGGGCTGAAAGACCTGGTCAAACAGCATTCTTATCTTTACGCGTTTTTCAGGAAAAATCTTGAAGTGATGAGACATCGGCTGACCCCGGAAAAATTCACCGAACATTATCTGGACCAGTTTCGCCCGGGCCATCCGGGTTGGGACGCTTCCTATAACGCTTTGAAACAGATCAAGGCGATCACCGCCGAAAGACGGATCGGTTTCTTATTGGCCGTCTATCCCCAGCTCAGAGACCTAGGTCCGGGAGAAACGTATCCCGAGGAATTGCTCAAAGTTCAGCGGCAGATCGTGGAAGCCGGCCGCGGGCTTTCCATCGATACCCTCGACCTTTTGCCCGCGCTGCAGGGACACTCACGGAAAGAGCTCGAGATCAACGCGAAAGATTGGTTTCACCCGAATCCTTTTGGGCATCACCTGCTGGCCAAGGCCATGGACGAACACATCCGTCAAAAATATTTACTTTCCCAAACGAATCAGCCATGAAGATACTCGGGATCTCCGCGTTTTATCATGACAGCGCCGCTTGCCTCATCGAGGACGGCCGCATCGTCGCCGCGGCCCAAGAGGAACGTTTCACGAGAAAAAAACACGATGACGCTTATCCCGCGCATGCCGTGGCCTATTGCCTGAAAGCGGGGGACGTCACCGCGGACGCTCTGGACGCGGTCGCTTTTTACGACAAGCCGATCTTGAAATTCGACCGCATCCTTAAGACGCATCTCATGACTGTTCCTTATTGCCTCCCGTCTTTTCTCAAGGCGATCCCCTTGTGGATCAATAAGAAGCTGTACATCCATTCCATGCTTGAAAAAGAGCTGCATTCGAAAGCCCCTATTTTCTTTCCCGAACACCACGAATCGCACGCGGCGTCCGCTTTTTTTGCCTCGCCGTTCGAGCGGGCCGCTTTTGTCACGGTGGATGGCGTGGGGGAATGGGCCACCACCAGTTTTGGCGTGGGGAACAAGAATCGCATCGCTATTTTGAGCGAGCTGCATTTTCCGCATTCCCTCGGCCTTTTGTACTCGGCGTTCACCCATTACCTCGGTTTTAAGATCAATTCGGGCGAGTATAAGCTCATGGGTTTGGCGCCTTACGGCGAGCCCGTGTACGTGAAAACCATTTTGGACCATTTGATCGATCTCAAGGAAGACGGGTCCTACCGGCTCAACATGGATTACTTTGGTTATTGCGGGGGGTTGAACGCCATCAATAAAAAGTTTGAAGACCTCTTCGGCGGTCCGGCGAAAACCGAAGAAGAACCCTTCGAAGACAGGCACTTGAACGTGGCCCGGTCCATCCAGGAGGTTTTGGATGAAGCGATGTTGAAGATGGCCAGGCATGTGCGAAAAAAGACGGGAGAAAAATACCTGTGCCTCGCGGGGGGAGTGGCCCTCAATTGCGTCTCGAACGGCAAGATCCTGAGGGAGAAGATCTTCGATGACCTCTGGATACAGCCAGCGGCCAGCGACTCCGGAGGGGCGTTGGGCGCGGCGCTCTACGTCTACCATCAATATCATAAAAAAGAAAGAACGCCGGGAAGCTACCCTTGCGGCATACAAAAGGACTCGCTGTGGGGGCCAGAATTCGGCGATGAGGAGATCGAACGCTTTCTAAAGGGCGTCAATGCCACCTATCAAAAACTTGCCCCGGAGCCGATGGTCGAGGCGACGGCCAGGGAACTGGCGAATGAAAAGGTGGTGGGATGGTTCCAGGGACGCATGGAATTCGGCCCTCGAGCGCTCGGCGCGCGCAGCATTCTCGGGGACCCCCGGTCGCCGAAGATGCAGTCCGTAATGAATCTCAAGATCAAATTCAGGGAAAGCTTCAGGCCGTTCGCTCCCTCGGTGATGAGAGAAAAGGTAGGGGAGTATTTTGATCTGGAGCATGACAGCCCCTACATGTTGCTCGTGGCGCCCGTGCGTGACTCGAAGAAGCTTGTTTCAAACGACAGCGCTTTGAAAAGCTCGAAAGGGATCGAAAAACTCCGCGTGCTTAAATCCGTTATCCCGGCGGTGACCCATGTCGATTACTCGGCGAGAGTGCAGACCGTGTCCGAAAAGGACAACCCGTTTTATTATTCCGTGCTTAAGGCCTTCGAGAAACTCACGGGCTGTCCTCTTTTGATCAACACTTCTTTCAACGTGCGCGGCGAACCGATCGTGTGCACGCCCAATGAGGCGTACACGTGCTTCATGCGGACAAAAATAGACGTTCTCGTGATGGGGCGGTTCTTTTTGGCCAAAGACGCCCAAAAGCCGGTCCAGACAAAGGACCAGTATTCAGCCGAACAGCTTGTGGGGACCGACTGACATGACTGAAGAGGGCGATCCGCTCATGAAGAAGGCCAGAAAATTCTACCTGATATTCTGCGGGGTGCTTTTCTTGCACTCGGCGATCGCTTTGGCCCGTCACCATGGTTTTGCCGCAGGCGTCTCGGGGATCTTGGGCGTGAGTCTCCTGACCGTTCATTTTCTCGCCCCGGCCCTGTCCGTGACGCTTTACAACCTTTATACGGCGCTTTTCATGTTTTTGGGGAAAACGCTGACAAAATTATTTATGGTTTTATTTTTTTATGTTATACTCACGCCTTATGGGTTGCTTCTCCGGCTTTTAAAAGGGGATATGCTTTTCCGCGCGTTGGATCCCAAGAGAAAGAGCTACTGGATAGAGAGGCCGGCCGGCGACCCTGAAGTGTCGGATAGGCGCTGCGAAAATCCTTTCTAACTTTAATAAAGGTGGGGGGTTACGTGCGTTCAAAGAAAGATTTTAAGGCCTTTTTCTCCTTTTTTGCCTCAAACCGGAATTTGATCATTCTGCCGGTCTTTGTCCTGCTCATCGTAATAGGGATCGTGATCATCGTGGCCGAATCATCGGCCGTCGCGCCTTTTATCTACACACTCTTTTGACCACGCGTGTTAAAATCGGCGTTTTTGCCTGCCTCGCTTTTCTAGCCGCTCAGACTTTTTTTACCCTCCCTAAAAAATCCCCGACCTCGGACGAGTTTTCTCACCATGTTGCGAACGGCTACAGCTACTGGCTCACCCGGGATTTCAGGATGAACCCCGTGACGCCGCCCTTTTCCCGCATGCTGGTGTCGCTCCCTTTTCTTTTTTTAAAGGTCCAATGCCCCTTAAATCATCCTTCCTGGTTTGAGGGCAATAGTCCCGAATTTGCCCGGCAGTTTTTCTATCACAACACGCGGACGCTGGATGAGCTCATCTTTTGGGCGAGAGCCCCGATGGCGGTGTTTTCCATTTTTTTCGGGATCCTCGTCTTTTTCTTCTCCAAGGCCTTTTTTGGGAACGCCGCGGGGTTGGCGAGTCTCTTCCTTTACTCTTTTTGCCCGGATATCATCGCTTTTTCGGGTTTGGCCACTTCGGACCTTGTGATCGCGTTGTTCTATTTCTTAAGCGTCATCCGTTTCTCGGGCTACCTCAAAGACCCCTCCTGGAAGAATCTTTCCCTCACGGCTATATCGACGGGCCTGGCGTTCTTATCCAAGTTCACGGCGCTTCTTTTGTTCCCCACGATGCTGCTCATCGCGATCTTTTTGAAAAAAAAGAAAGAGATCTCCCCGAAGCGCGTTCTGGTCTTTCTGGGATTGACGCTCTTTACGGTCTGGGCCGGCTATTTTTTTGAGATGAAGCCCCTTTTGCAAAACACCCCGGATCCCCCTAAAAAAATAGCTTTTCTGGAAAAGATCGGGGGAGAGCCCCTCGTGCGTTTCGCTGAAAAGCAACCCATCCCGCTGGCGACTTTTGCGTCCTCGCTCGGGGGGCTTTTTTTCACGCGCGCGGCCGGGACCCACGCTTATTTGATGGGGGAGTGGTCGGACACGGGCTGGTGGTACTATTATTTGGTGGCTTTTCTCATCAAGAACACGCTCCCGATGGTCCTTTTGTCTATCCTGTCGCTCTTACTCGTGAAGAAGGCCGTTCCTGACCGGTGGACGCGGTGCGTTTTAGTAGTTCCGGTGGGTTTATTTTTTATCGCTACCTTGCCCGACAGGGCCCAAGCGGGCATCCGTTACTTTTTGCCGATCTATCCTTTTCTATTTTTACTGATGGGTGGGTTGGTAGCGTTGATGTACCGCCACAGCAAGCCGTTAAAGATCCTCGCGCTGGCACTTCTTTTTTGGCATGGGACGGAGTCCCTCGCGAGCTTTCCCGACCACCTGTCTTACTTTAGCCAGGGGGTAGGAGGGTCCCGGAACGGGTACCGGTACTTGCGCGATTCCAATATCGACTGGGGCCAGGATCTAAAGGGATTGTCGCTCTATGCAAAAAAACAGGGTCTCGGCGAGGTCGCCCTTTATTTTTTGGGGCCGGTGGACCCCGCTTATTATGGGATGGCCACGAGGCCTTTGACGCCAGAGGAATTTAAGGAGCCGGGGAATACGGTTTACGCGATCGGGGCCCATGCCATGGATAATGTTTTGTGGACGAAGCGGGCGAAGCCCGTTCAAGTGATCGGGCACTCTATCTTCGTTTATGATTTCAGGAACCCGGCTCTATGAAGTCCTCCAAGGCATGGCTGCTCCTCATTGTGGGGTCCGCTCTTTTTTTGAGACTCGCGGGGATAAATTTCGGCCTTCCGGCCGTATTTCATCAAGATGAGCCCATCGTCGTGAACCACGCGGTGGCTTTCGGGACGGGGGACCTGAACCCCCATTTCTTTAAGATCCCTCCGCTTTTGTCCCACCTTCTTTTTTTAAGCTATGGACTTTTGTATAGCGCCGCGGCGCTTTTCTTCGGCGTTTCGAAAGACAGTTTCTTGGTCTGGTATTTGAAAGACCCGACCGTGTTCTATCTGATCGGGCGGATCTTGTTCGGCGCGCTTCTCGGCGCGGGGTCCGTTTATCTTCTTTACCGGATGGGGAGGCGGCTTTACGGCGAAGTCACGGGGCTTTTGGCGGCCGCGTTCTTGGCCGTGTGTTTTGTCCATGTGAGAGATTCGCATTATGTCTATGTGGATATCCCGATGATCTTTTTCATCCTTCTCTCGATCCACTGCGCTATTCGTTATTCTATTAAAGGCGCGGTCAAGTCGCTGTGGTTTTCCACGGCGGCTTTGGGAGTAGCGACGGCCCTCAAATACATCGCCGCGCCGTTTTTATTGCCGGTGTTCATTGGCTACGTTTCTCGGGTGAGGCGGCCGGGAGAAAAACTCTCAAGTCTTGAGGCGCTGTCGGCGGGGCTCATATTTCTGGGGGTTTACGCCATTCTCAATCCTTTCAGTTTGATCGACTTTAACTTTTTTGTGAGAGAGGTGTCCCATCAGGCGAGCGTTGAAGCCCGAATGCCGCTTTGGCATCATCTGCGGTATTCGCTGTTCGAGGGTTTTGGGCCGCTTGCCACTCTCGGCGGGACGGCGGGCGCCCTTTGGCTTGCCCGCGAAAAAAGGATGTGGGCGTGGCTAGCGCTCTGCCCGTTCTTTTATTACGGGGTTATCACCCTTTTTAGCCAGCCGTACGAGCGTTACGCCATGCCGATTATTCCTTTCTTGTGTTTAACTCTCGCGTATCTCGTGAACCGTCTGGGCGATCGTTCGAGGGAGAGGGCCGCGGGCCCATGGGTTTACCTGGTTATTTTCACGCTTCTTTCCGGGCCGACATTTTTGAAATCAGTGGAGCTGGATCGGCTCTTATTGAAAGAGGATACGCGGACGTTGGCAAAACAGTGGGTCCTCCAAAATATCGAAGACCGTACGCCGGTGCTGGTGGACCACCCATTTTTTTCTCCGAGACTTGAACAGACGGACGAACAGTTGGCCGCGAAAGCCCGTCAGGTTCCCCCGGCGGATCCTCAAGCCGCTTTAAAGATCAAAAAAATACAGAATCTAGCCAAAGCCCGCTTGGACTCGAGGGCTTACACCCTTTATTATCTTGAGGAACGGAACTCCGTCGAGAAGCCGTTTTTGACGTGGACCCCGACGCTTGCGCCCAAGGCGGACGTGCTCAGTAAGGCGGGGATCCGCTATTGGGTGCATTACCGCGAAGGGCCGGAGAAGGTCTCTCCGTCCCAGGTTTTGGGAAGCCAAGCGGTGAGGGTTCGGGTTTTTTCGCCTTATCAAAAGCCGCAGAAGATCTATTCCGAGGACGGCTGGGCGAACGTGGCGCTTCCTTTTTTGTCTAGTGAGCTTAGGAGTCGTGAGCGCCCCGGGCCGTATCTGGAGATCTATGAAATAACATGATCAAGAGAATTCAAGACAACGCGTATTTTCTTGTTTTTTTTGGAGTGCTCTTTTTTATATTCCTGTGGCCTTTTATTTTTTTGAAAGAAACGCTCAGACACGGGGATTACGGGCTTCAGTTCTACCCTTGGGCCTTTCACTATTCTCAAGCGCTGCGCGCCGGACACTTGCCTTATTGGACGGATCTCGTGGCTTGCGGTTTTCCTTTGGTCGCCGAAGGGCAGGTCGCCGCTTATTATTTTTTGCACGGACTCAGCTATCTTTTATTGCCTTTCAAAGTCGCGTACACTTGGAACATTCCGCTGCATTTTTTGCTCGGCGGCCTCGGCGCTTATCTCTACGCGCGAAAAGCGGGTTTGTCCAAGGAAGGGGCGACACTCGCGGCGGTCATCTTCTCTTTCGGCAGCGGCTATGGCGGGCATTTCTATACGACAGGGACGCTGCGTGTCCTTACATGGCTTCCCTGGTGCCTGCTCCTCGTGCGGTCCTTCTTTGAAAATTCACCCCGAAAGCTCTTAGGGGTTTCCTGCCTCGCGTTTTTCATCTCTCAGATGTGGACCGCGGGATTTCCCCAGCTTGCCGTTTATGCGTTCTTTTACCTCGGTCTTTTCATCCTTTTCCACGGCAGGGAAGGTCTCCGGCCGTTTTTCTTGTACCTCGCGGCTCTTTTTTTGGGGACCTTGATCGCCGCCCCTCAGATCTTTTCCACGCTTGAACTGGCCGCGCTGTCGGTCCGGGAAGGCCAGAGCGCCGATTTTGCTCTTTGGGGGTCTGTTTTGCCGCCGGGTTTTCTGGCGCTTTTATTCCCGCGCTGGGGATTTTTTTTAAAAACTTCTTTTTATATAGGGACCCTAGCCTTCTTTTTAGCTTGTATTTCGGCGGGTTCGCCTAAAAATAAGCCGGGAAAGATCCATCTGGCGCTCGTGCTGGTCTTTTATTTTCTTGCGATAGGAAAGTACAACCCTCTTTACGCCTGGGCGGTGGAGACGCTTGGCGTGACCGGCATGCGAAACCCGAGTAAATTCCTTTTTTTCTGCTTCGTTTCTCTCGGGATGTTGAGCGGGTTTGGCCTGCAAAAAGTCCTGGAACTCCAGAAAGAGACGTGGGTGCGCCGCTGGAAAAAAATAGTGGCCGTCCTTTGCTTTATCGTGCTGCTCACGCCGTCAAGCGCCATGTTTTTTTTCAAGGCGTTCGAGGCGCGCCTGACCGCGCTTGGCCGAAGTTACGCGACGGCCTATTTTGAGGGGAAGCAGAACCCCGCCCACGCGCTTGGCTATTATCAAGATCAAATGGCCGGGTATCTTACCGCGGCGAAGCGCTTCATTCAGGCCTCGGATCCCTGGAACGTGGCGGCTCTCGGGGCGTCGCTCCTATCGGCCGTCATTTTGTTC
>JACPXO010000094.1 GCA_016196505.1 Candidatus Omnitrophota bacterium | reverse complement strand
CACGCAATACCTTCAGAGCGTTCCCGAAGATCGTCGACGCAAAATTCAAGTTGAAGGCCATCACCGGCATCATCACGTTGAGCTCGAGCTGTCCGGCCTGCACCGCCATCGCCACCGTGGTGTCACATCCGATCACCTGAAAGGCCACCATGTTCACCATTTCGAGGATCGAGGGATTCACCTTGCCCGGCATGATGGACGAGCCGGGCGCCGTGGCCGGAAGGCCGATCTCCGCTAGTCCCGTCGTCGGACCCGACGACAAAAGCCGCAGGTCATTGACAATGCGCGTCACCTCAAGCGCCAGATTCCTTAAAGCCGCCGAAACCTCAGCCAAAGGACGCTGGCTCTGCATCGCCTCGCGCATGTCAGGCGCCAAGACCAGTTCAAGACCCGTGAGCGCTTTAAGTTCCTTTAGAATGGCTTCGCGGTAACCTTTAGCCGTGTTGAGCCCCGTACCCGCGGCACTCCCCCCGATCCCTAGCTCCGCCAGAGACTTTTCGGCGTGCGTTAAAAAAAGACGGCTTCTTTTCATCGCCTCGCCATAAGCCGTGAACTCCTGGCCAAGGCGGATCGGCACCGCGTCTTGCAAATGGGTCCTCGCGGATTTGAGGACCGGGTTGAATTCCTTGCCTTTCCTGAAAAATTCCTTCTCCAGCGCTTCGAGCGAAGGGTGCAGGGATTCTTTCAGGATCAGGAGAAGCGCCAGGCGCACCGCCGACGGGAAAGTGTCGTTCGTGGACTGCCCCATGTTCACGTGGTCGTTGGGGTTTATGGGTTGGTAGCTTCCCTTTTCACCCCCGAGGAGCTCATTGGCGCGGTTGGCGATCACTTCGTTCACGTTCATGTTGAACGCGGTGCCCGCCCCCATCTGAAAAACGTCGACGGGAAACTGATCGCGCCACTTCCCGGCCAGGATTTCATCGCAGGCCTTCACGATGGCAGAGGCCATCTCTTCGGGAAGCTGACCTGTCTTGAGATTGGCCAGAGCGGCCGCTTTTTTGAGGATGAGGTAAGCGTCGATAAAACGCGGGTGGGCTCTCAGGCCGCTGATGGGAAAATTTTCCACGGCGCGGTCCGTCTGGATACCGTAATAAACGTTCTCCGGTATGGGACGGGATCCTAGGGAATCTTTTTCCGTGCGGTGGCCGGCCATCCAAAAATCCTGATTTTTTTACTTCAGATCAGAGTCTTCCGATTGAGAGGATCTCTGCCGCTGGGATTTGCCTTCCAGTTGAGCCAAGGCGCTGTCAAGCTTGTCCCTCAACAGACGTTTTTCCGATTCGGCTTCGGCGAGCGAAGATTGTTTTTGGCTCAGATCCGACTGCTGTTGACTCAGCTGATTTTGCAAGCGCGTGATCTCCTCGTCCTTGGCGGAGAGCTGGCCCTGCAACGTCGAAACCCTCGAGTTTAAAGCGTCAATGTCGGTCTGATAGTCCCTCCCTGTCGCGCAGCCCGACACCGTCAAGACGCCCGCAAACAATACCGCCCACATGCTTTTACGCCACATGATTTTAGACCTCCTCGGCAAAGTTAAAGTTGATTTAAGATGCGTAAACCCGATAATCAATGTCAGGAAAAATATTATCCATAGATTCTATGCTCTCAAGGGCACGCGTGTCTATAGATTTTTTCTGTACCTGGTCCCAAAGCGCCGTAAACCGTTCAAGATGGTCGCGGGTTCTCTTGACCGCGTAAGCCGAATGCGCCCCCGTTTTCATCATGAACGCCCAGTCGCTCGCTTGAGACAGCAGGAGTTCGCGAGCCATCTGGTCAAGCGCCCTTTTAAGGCCGCCCTCGGCATGCGGGATGCTCCGAGCGCACGCGATCATGCGCTCAGCCGCTTTGTGGAGGTGCCGGTAAACCCAGTCATTCGAACCATTGAGCCATACCTCCGAGTAACCTTTGTAACCCCAGCTCGACGCGCAGGGCGTGACTGTCTGAAGCCGGCCGTGATGCGCAAGGTACCCCGAGGGGGTCACGGTCTCGAAGGTATTTTGATCGAATTGGATCTTTCGGAAAAGATGACCCAGCCACTCCGGCCCCTCGAACCACCAGTGGCCAAAAAGCTCCGCGTCATAAGGCGCCACGACGAGGGGCGTTTCGCCCGTGAGGCCATGCAGGTATTCGATCTGTTTTTCCCGGTTGAACATAAAATTCCCCGCGTGATCCGCGGCTTTGGCGCCAGCCGCCTCGGGCACATAGAGCTCTTTGTGGTCAGTCTTTCCCGTGATGCGGTAGTACTTGATCCCGGTATTGAGACGCGACCCGTCCCCGTTCAAATAAGGTCTCAGGTAGTCGTAATCCAGATCGAACCCGATATCGCGGTAAAATTCCCTGTAGTTGAAATCGCCGGGATACCCCTCTTCGGCGCTCCAGACGCTTTTGGAGGTTTCCGGATCCCTGCCGAACACCGCGACGCCCGAAGAACACTGCACCGGCCAAAAAACCCCGTACTTCGGCCGTGGAGTCGCGTACAGAACGCCGTGCGTATCCACAATGAAATACTTAAGCCCTTCCTTCTTGAGGATCTCGTCGACACCGGGATAATACCCGCACTCAGGCAACCAGATACCATTGGGTCGAGAACCCAAATAACGTTCGTGCGTCTCGACCGCCACGCGAACCTGAGCCCGCACGGCTTCGCGGTGGATCGCCATCAGCGGCAGGTACCCATGCGTGGCCGCGCAGGTCATGAGCTCCACCGAACCGCTTTTTTCAAGCTCTTTGAACGCCGTCAAAAGATTTTGTCCGCATTCCACGCAAAAGATCCGTCGCGCCTCAACAAACCGTTCACGGTACATCACCGCCAACCGGTGAAAACGCTCATCGCGGCTGGTGCGGTCGATCTCTTTCTCGGCAAGCTCGATCAGCCGGTCCAAATGCCTAAGACAGCGGTCCTGCAGAAGCGGGTCGGCCATCATGGATAAAAGCGTCGGCGAAAGAGACAGGGTGATGCGAAAATCAATTCGTTCCTGGATGAGAGAACGGAGGGTTTTGATGAGCGGAAAATAAGTTTCGGTGACCGTTTCGTAAAACCACTGCTCTTCCAGGAAGCGCTTATGCTCGGGATGACGCACGTACGGCAGGTGCGCGTGCAGAATGATCGACAGGAACCCTTTTTTCATGACGAAGACACCGTTAGGTTCGAACTTTTTTGGAAACCGTCCCACGCGCCGGCGGCCTTGAAAATCTTAAGGAAAATATCTTCGGGGAACGACCACTCGGCGTCGATTTCATCCGAAATTCCATAGCGGGGCGTCATCACCTCATTGGAGCGTACCCAAGCGAAGAAACGGCCTCCCCGGGTCCTGACCCCGAGCTCCACGACCCAGCGCCGGCCGGGCAAGCCCACCTCCAAATACCAGTTATCCGCCATGACACTGATCTCTATGTCGAAAAACCGGTCCTCGCGGCCTGGACCGGCCAGCTCGTAAACTCTCATCACTGTTTTGTCCGGCTCGAGCCGTTCGCGCCGTATCGCCCGCAAGATCTCTTCCTGCCTGCGCTCCGTGACTTCCCAGTAGGCAAAAAGCCACCACGGGTCTCTGGCCATCAAAACGATCTTGTCATCCCCGTAATGGGAAGGAAGGTGAAAGGGTTCAGGATTGGGTTTGCTTCTCGAGAAAGTTAATTTACTTAACCTGCTATTTTTAAAAAGGTTAGGGCGCTTCCTGGAAACGCTCCGGGCAGGTTTTTTTCTTGAGGATTTTGAAACTTTTCGAGCTTTCCTTTTCACGGAATGGCCCCCGGGAAATTATATCACTCTTTAGCCCTTCGTGACTAGGTCTAGGTTCTCGAAAGAGGCCTTGATAGAAAGCCCAAGTTTCGGCAGCTCCGCCCGAAAAGGGTCGAGATCTTTCCGGTGGATCAGGCAGTAAAACGAAGGGTCGCTTTTGGCTTGGGTGAAAAAAATTTTCTGGTCGTCCAGGTAAAGCGTTTTTCGGCCCCAATAAAACGCCGCGGCGGGACTTTCGTGGTAGTTG
>JACPXO010000021.1 GCA_016196505.1 Candidatus Omnitrophota bacterium | reverse complement strand
GAAGGTTAAGAAGTTCCCTGACTCCTCTTAAGCCCCACTCGACGTTCATGCGTGCTCGTGGGAATGCCCGGCGTGAGAAGCACCGGTTTCTTCTTCCGGAGCGGCCTCTTTCAAAAACATCCCGCACTTGGGACACTCGCCTGGTTTGTCACTCTGGACGTCCGCGTGCATAGGACAAACGTACTTCTTGGTGACAGTCGCCTCCTCCGAGGCGGCAGGCGCGCCGGATGGGCTATGGGAATGGCCTTCTTCGGCAAACAAAACACCCGTCTGCAGAATAAAGCCGGAGACAAATGTGAGAACTAAGGCATAAATTCGTTTCATGTTTCTGCTCCCTTTTATTATGAAAAAGTATACTCTTAAACCTTGACCGCGTCCACTTTGAGCATAATCGTGACCTCGTCGCCCGGAGGACAAGAGATTTCGCGCGTATCATGGGGCGAATGTTAGCAAATTCCCGCTTGCGTCACATCCGACTTTAGTCGTGGAAGTCTGACCCGTTTTGATCCTTAGACAGATTTGAACAAGGAACTATGGATAAAATAGGCCACGGCCAGCAATCCGACGGCCGAGACCATGGTCAGGGTAAAATTCATCCTGAGCCACTTATTTAGGATGAAAGGGACGAAGAAAACGAGGGACAGCGGCACCGCGACGAGTATTGAAAGGGCGTATTCGTTGAGCTTGGCCATGTCCCGGTATTCGAAATAAGAAAAAATAATGCTGATGAGCGAAGAAAGCGGAAGCGCGATGATAAACCCCGCCAAGACCGGCTTCTTTCCCGAAAGCCAAGAGGCGTAAGAGATCAGAACGCTCGCGATGACGATTTTTAAGGTGAAAAGCATGATTTTCTCCTTTGTTTAGCTAAGCCCCGCTGACCAGGGCGAGCTTCTTTGGGCGGGTCCAGCGTTTGATCTCGGCCTCCCTCTTTTGCGCGGCACCGCGTGTCCGGTGTTTTTCCTGATAGACGATGCCGAGCGGCCGCTTGGCCCTCAGCGCTTTTGCGCCCTTGCCCGCTTGGTGTTCCTTAAAACGCCGGGCGACATCGGTGGTGACGCCGGTGTAGAGAGACTTATCGGAACATTTGAGAATATAAAGGTACCACATCCTAAAACGTTAAAACTTTGTCGCTTTCCCTGTGATGAGGTCAAAAGTTGATCGTCAATTCGGTGTAGAAAAAGTCTGAGTCCCGCTTCTTATTATAAAACCTTTCGACGACATCCGAACCAAAAAAATGCCCGTAATAAACGTAAAGGGCCGCTTGGGGACAAATTTTATAAGACACGCCGACGTCCAAGAGCGTGCCAAGATTATCCTCTCCGCTGCCGGACCGCACCGAATACCCCACGGCGCTACCGTCGGTAATTTCTCCGGAACCGACATACCAATGGTCGGCGCTCTCGCTGAGATCAACCCAGTGAACTTCCGATCGGACGCTAAGGGAATCCGACGGCTTGAGGATCAACGACACAAACGCATCTTGGGTATTCATCATGTTGTAAAGGATGGAGAAAGAGTACTGCCGTCCCGTCGGCAGCATCTGATAAAAAGTGCCGTGGTCCCCGTCCTCGAGATCCGAATCGCCGGAACCCAAGTTGTAGCCCCCTCGGATCCAAGGCGTCCAGGGAACGTTTTTCCACTGATAGCCGGCTTCGGTGACGAGCGCGTAAGCCGTATGGTCCAACTCAAACCAGTCACCGTACTGATACCCGCCCCAGACCAGATAGTCTACCGTCCCGCCGCCAAGTTCCGCCGCTCCGGCCAGATGCCCGCCGATCATCCTCACGTCAATGTCATACTCAACACCGGCCGGCACGGTGCGGCCGGTGTTGTCGCGCCTGGATGTCGCCGCGGTCATCTCGCGGCTGTCCGCATAACCGTAATAAAAGAGTTGAAGTTCCGCATCCGGAAAAAGCGCGCCTTTTTTGATCGTGAGCTCGGAGGCCAAAAGGTCAATGTCATAAAGCGTGTGTTTGGCATTCTCATCAAAGCCGCCTTGCGTCGGGTTCATCCCCGTAATCTGAAGATTGAGCTTTTTGCCGTCCCAGCCGGCGTATCCGCCATCGAATGAGCGCTGATACTCCGACCAGCCGAATCCTCCGATCAAACGCTCCGCGATGCGGTTGGACTTAAGCCATTGAATTTTCCCACTCTCGGCCGCGTATTGATTGCCGCTCGAATAATTCATGCGCCCGCCACCGACGCTAAGTCCCGTACCGGCGATCTCTTTAGACTGGACCTCGAGATATTTCAAATAGGTGCCGTGCGTGTCGGCCTCGGCCGTGCCGTTGGAAAAATAAAGCGCCCCAGACCCCGCCCCGGCGCTTGCTCCCGCCGGCAGATTCCAGACCGTCGCGTATTGCCAGGCAACATGGGCTTTCAAGATCGGGTTATCCAACCGGCTTCCAAGCCGCAGTTGGCTGGCAAAGTGATCGTACCGGTTATCAAACGGCTCCGACTCAAAATAATCCCATAGATACCACCGGAGGCGTTCTTGCCCATAAAAGGAAATTTTTCCGAGGTCCGAACTAAAACTTCCACCGGCGGCCAAAGCGCCGGAGGACAAAATAAAAAGAAAAAGAATAGAAAACAAGTATTTCTTCATCAAAACCTCCCGTCAGATACTACGCTTTCTCGCCCGCGCGCGTTTCTTATTCCAAAAGTTTTTAAGTCCAGTGCTGAGTTGATATTGGTGAAAATACGGTTGTCTCCTTCCCATGAAATGAACTGCTTACGCGGGGCTCTATCCAATAAATCGTACATGGATAGATTATTTCCCCTTAGCTTCTCACGGATCGTGTCCAAAAGCAAAGGTCCGTACACCCCTGGAAAAGGTTGGACTCTTTTATTTTGGGTCAAGTAAGCGGTCACGAGAGACCCTGGGGTGTGTTGGCTCAAAAGTTTCTCTAAGACCGGCCGAGTCAGGGCGGGCATATCGCAGGTAAGCACAAGAAAAGAAGTGTTTCTAAAAAAGGTCATTGCGGTGTAAAGACCGCCCAGAGGACCCCGGCCCGGTAACCGGTCATGAACCGTGACGCATTTCAGAAACGGATAATCCATCCCTTTTTGAAGAGCCACCACGGGCTTGAGATCCAACTCGTTCAAAAGCGAAACGGCACGCTCAACCAGGCGAACGCCCCGATAGCGGGCGACGGCTTTGTTGGAACCAAAACGAGAGCTCTTGCCCCCAGCCAGCACAAGTCCGCGGATCACCCGTGGGTTTCCGCGTGCGCGCAAGACACCCATTCGCTTGTTCCGTCCTCGAAAATCTCTCTTTTCCAAATGGGAACTCTTTCTTTTATCTCTTCGATCACGAATCGGCAGGCCTCAAACGCCTCCGCGCGGTGGGCAGCGCTCACGGAAATAGCCACGGCCACGTCACCGATCCCGAGACGGCCAACGCGATGAGAGACTTGAACTTTTTCGACATCCCACCTATTGAGCGCCTCCTCCACGATAGTCCGCATCACTTTTTCCGCCATAAAACGGTAACAGTCATAGTAAAGGAACTTTACGGCGCGGCCATGATCGTGGTTCCTGACGATCCCGACAAAAGAAGCCACAGCCCCGCAGGATTGAGGAGACGGCTCAGAAAAAAACTCTTGGAGAGCGATCGGCTTATCGGTGACGGACAATCATCCTCCGGACATGGGCGTCATGAGGGCCAATTCATCACGGTCTTTCAGCTTTTTTTCTCGGGTTTCAAGATTTGCATTGACCGCGTAAATGAGGGCCGGTTCTTTCGGATAAAGCCGGTCGGACTCCGCCGCTAAGAGGTCCACGACTTCTCCGACGGTGGACCCTTCTTTAATGTCGATGAATCGGGCCCGCCCGAAAATTTCTCCAAGTTCGGCGAAAAAAAGAACTTTTATCCTCGTCATAGAACACCCTCCCAAGCAAAAGGGAGCGAATGAACCAGCACTTTTTCGCCTTCCCTGAGAAGGGCGTCTGAATTCGGCACCACCACGAAACTATCGGCTTCGCACAAAGAAGAGATCATGTGAGATTGTTGATGTTTCAGCGGCATCACCCCTTGGGTTTCCCCATTTTGAATTTTACTCTTAACGAATAAAAACTTTTCAGGATCCGGCTTGAGAGACTGTTTAAGTTCAAGGAGTGACGAAGAAAGATAAGGTCTTTTATACCCCATAAAACGCCGGATAGCCGGGTACACATACTCATAAAAACAGGTAAAGACGCTCGCCGGGTTGCCCGGTAAACCGAAAACAAGATGGTTGTTTTTTCTGCCGAAGTACAAAGGTTTGCCCGGCTTCTGGCTGACTTTCCAGAAGATGGTTTTGACCCCTTCCTCTTCAAGAAGGCCTTTCACAAAATCATAATCGCCGACCGAGACACCCCCCATCAGGATCACCATATCGCTTTCCTTCAGCTCAAAACGGAGCACCTTTTGAATGGTTTTTGGCGCGTCCTTGAGCCGCCGGACGAGTATCGGGCGAATCCTCATTTCCTCGAGGGCCGCCTGGATCATGGCGGTGTTGGAATCGTAAATTTTTCCGGCTCTTAAAGGACTACCCGGAGCGGTGAGCTCATTGCCTGTGGCGATGAGTGTTATCGCCGGTTTTTTATAAACCTTGAGGGTGTTCATTCCCATCGTCGCCACGAAACCGATCGTGCCGGGATTCACCACGGAACCTTTGGGCAACACCCGATCGAGTTTTTTTATTTCCTCGGCCCTAACCCTCACATTTTTCCCCCTTGGGACAGGGGTGGTGATGACGACACAGCCGTTTTGAATCACCGCCTTTTCTTTCTCCAAAACCGCATCGCCGCCCTTGATCAGAGTAGCGCCGGTCATAATTCGGCAGGCCTCTCTCCGGCCCAAAGAACCTCCTTTGTCGTCGCCGGCTTTGATGACGCCTTGAATACTTAACAAAACCGGGTTTTCGGCGGTCGCGGCCAAGGTCTCCTTGGACCGCAAGAGAAAGCCGTCCATGGCCGAATTGTCGTACAAAGGCAAATCCAACGGAGACCTGACATCCTCAGAACACACAAGACCCAACGCCGCTGAGATCAACACCATCTCTTCTCCGGGGGGAGGGTTATTGGCTTCGATAAGTTTCAGGGCTTGTTCGAAAGTGATCATGGGTTAGAAGGCCTTACCCAGGAGACTGAAGGAAACGTACAAAATAAGCACGGCTGTTATCCTTTGTATTTCAAGACGAGGCAAACGGGTGGCGCCTACCCGCGCGCCCAATTGGCCTCCGAAAAATACCGCCAGGCCCAGCCATAGGAGCCACTCACCGGGGGCCGGCATTCCTTTCTGCAGTTGTCCAAGAAGGCCGGCAAAAGAATTAACCAAAATAAAAAAACTGGCCGCCGCGGCCGCCTCTTTAGCGCTAGCCCAACGCATGAAAAAAAGAAGAGGGCTTAAAAAAATCCCTCCGCCGATCCCGACAAGGCCCGACAGAAAACCTAGAACCGCGCCGAGAGGCATCCCAAGAAACCACGTCTCTTGCGGAGAAACGGGGCGTGTTCCCTCAAAATTTTTATCCGGCATGAACATCCGGATCCCCGCCGCAAACAGGGAAAAACCAAGAAGAAAATAAAACAACTCTTTAGCGACCGGCGTCCTTCCGCCCAAAAACGCCATGGGCATCGAAAAAATGACAAAAGGAAGCACGCGTTTCCATTCAAAATAACCTCCTTTAAGGAAATGCCAAAACGCCGAAATCGAAACGATGAGATTGCAAACAAGCGCGATCGGCGGCACTTGCTCGTAGGGAAAACCCGCCAAGATTAAAATAGCCAAATAAGAAGAGCCGCCGGCAAATCCCACCATGGAATAAACCAAAGCCACCAAGAAAAAAAGAAGGGACAGCCAAATCGGCCACTCAAAGGGGATCATGACCCAGGCCTTTCATCATTTTGTAGGCGTGAAAAAGCGACGGAAAAAGGGCGTCCAAGGACTCTTCGACGCCTTTCGAAGAACCCGGAAAGTTCACGATCAGCGTCTTCCCCTTTTGTCCGGCGAGCCCTCTCGAAAGCATGGCGTAAGGGGTCCTTTTTTGCCCATAGCCCCGCGCCGCCTCCATGACACCGGGTATTTCCCGGTCAATCACCGTTCCCGTCGCCTCGACGGTCACATCGCGGGGACCCAAGCCCGTTCCCCCAGTCGTCACGATGAGGTTCATGCCCCTTCCGCAATACTTCTCAAGTGCCGCCGAGATCAGATCTTTATCGTCCGGGATCACTTCGTACGCGGGATCAATGCCGAAAGATCTTAATTTTTCTTCGATCAGCCGGCCCGATTTGTCCGAACGTGTTCCTTGAGAGGTACTGTCCGAGGTCACGATCACGG
>JACPXO010000093.1 GCA_016196505.1 Candidatus Omnitrophota bacterium | reverse complement strand
GCTTGTGATCGCGTCCCTCGGCTTCAAGATCGCGGCGGTGCCGTTCCATCTTTGGGTGCCGGACGTCTACGAGGGCGCCACCACACCCCTTACGGCTTACTTGGCCATCGGTTCCAAGACCTCGGGATTCGCGGCGCTCACCCGGCTTCTTTTGACCGTATTTTTTCCGGCTATGGAAAGTCTTTCGTGGCTTTTCAGCATTCTGGCGGCGCTGACCATCCTTTACGGAAACCTGGGAGCCATCCCCCAAACCAACCTCAAACGGCTCTTGGCTTACTCCAGCATCGGACACGCGGGTTATCTTTTGATAGGACTGGCGACTTTCTTTTACTCGGGAGAGGAAGCGCTGTTGTATTACCTCTCGGCTTACCTTTTCGCCACGGCGGGCGCGTTCTTCGTGCTGGTGGCGATGTCGCACCATTCAAAAACGGACGAGATCAGCGAGCTGGCCGGGCTCTCGGAACGTTCACCGTTACTCGCCGCGGGGATGCTGTTGTCGCTTTTGTCGCTCGCAGGGATCCCCCCCTTGGCGGGTTTTTTCGCGAAATTTTACCTTCTGTGGTCGGCGGTCAAATCAGGGATGCTATGGCTGGCGCTCATCGGCGTGCTGAACGTCATCACGTCGCTTTATTACTACCTGAAGGTCGTGAAAGTGATGTACCTTGAGAAGCCGGCCCGCGGAGGGACGCTTAGAATTTCGAACGAAGAAAAAACTCTGCAGTACGCGTGTATCTTGGGGGTCTTGCTTTTGGGGATATTTCAGGGGCCGTTCGTGAAATTCGCGGAAATGGCGTTCTCGAAGTTCTAGAAACCTCAGTAGCCCGCCAGTATCTTTCCCGAAATACTGAAATACACCATCAAGGTCTGCAAGTCACAGATCGCCAGCACCAAGGGCCCCGAGGCGATGGCGGGGTCCATCTTGAAATGACGGAATAAAAGCGGCAAAAGAAGCCCGATAAGGCCGGACACGGTGATGGCCATCATCATGGAGATCGCCAGCGCCAGGCCGATCGCTTGATCGGCCTGGCAAAAAGAGGCGATGCTTCCCACGATCGCGCCGCAAACAAAACCGATCCACGCCCCCACCATCATCTCACGCAAGAAAAGAGACCCAAGATCCTTCCACGAGACATGACCCAAAGCGATATTCCGCACGACGATGGTCGCCCCCTGAACGCCGGTGCTTTCCGAAAGGCCAAGCACTACCGGGACAAAAAGGAAAAGTGGCACCATGGTTTGCACGTTGTTTTGGAAAAATCCGGATATAAAAGCACACAGGAGGCCGCTGGCGAGACTGACCATAAGCCACGGGAGACGAAGCCGCAGGATGCGGAGAACGGACTTTGATCTGATCTCCTCAACGCCGGTCCCGACGATCTTGGCGATGTCGTCCGCCGCTTCCTCCTCCAGGACCTGGAGCACGTTGTCCGCGCTGATCACACCGACAAGGCGTTGAGAAACGTCCACGACCGGAAGCCCGAGGTACCGGTGACGGCGCAGGAGTTTGGCCACGTCGATCTGGGTCATGCCCGTTTCTACCTGAACCACGGGTGAAGACATGATGTCCCTGACGGATTTATCCGCCGTATGAAAAATGAGATGCCTGAGCTGAAGCACGCCGACAAGCCGGTTTTCCCTATCGACCACGTAGAGGTAGCCGATCTTGCTTTTCTTATCCCCGGAGATCGATCTCAGGAAATTCGTGGCTTCGTGGACGGTCAGATGCTCGGGGATCGCGAAATATTCTTTCGACATGAGAGAGCCCGCCGTGCCTTCGGGGTAAGACAGGATCTCCCTGAGATTTCCCGATTTGGCCTCGGGAAGCGTAGAAAGGATCTGTTGCCTGAATTCTTCGGGAAGATTGCGGAGAAGATCGGACGCGACATCCGACCCCAGTTGCGAGACAACGTCCACCATGTACGCCGCGCCCAATTGCTCGACGATGCCGCCGGCTTTTTCCGGAGCTTCCTCGCCCAGGGCGCTGGCCGCCTGAGTGAGATCCGACTCGGCCAGGATCTTCCAGCGCTCGGCGTCAGTGAGACGTTTTAAGGGGTTCGGGGATGCTTTGCTCATCTTGGCGGCGAACTTCTACGGTACGGATCGGGAAAGGGATCACGATCCCTTCTTTCTGAAAACGCGCGTGAAGCGCCTTGATAAACTCGTGCTTGATCACAAAACTATCGACAAATTCGCGGGCACGCAATATCACCGTAAAGTTTATGCTGGATTCCGCGAACGTATGGAAACGTACGAACGGATCGAAGGTACGAACCCCGCCTGTGACCTTACTTAAAACTTCTTTTGCCGTCTGGCAAGTGATTTTCTCAACATGGTCGAGGTTGCTCCGGTAATCCACCCCGACTTCAACGAGCACCGCGAGTTCTTTATCCGGCAAATAGTAATTGGTGAGAACGCTTCCTGTAAGCTTGGAGTTTGGAATAATCACGACACTGTTTGGCAGCGTCCTGATCTTGGTGCTCCGCCATCCGACATCGATCACATAGCCCTCTGCCCCGTTTTCCAGCCGGATGAAATCGCCGGGCTGAATGGGTTTGTCGATGGCTACGTACAACCCCGCGAAGAAATTGGACAAGGTATCCTGGAGCGCCAGCGCCACGGCCAGAGACCCGATGCCCAGCGACGCCAAGATCGGCGTGATCGAGATCCCGATAAGGTCAAGAAAGATGAGGATGCCGATACCGATGATGAACCCACGGATCACGCCCTTCGCCACGCCATGAGAGATCCGCGAAAAAATGGGCTTCGAGGTGTATTCATCCAAAGCGCCTTTGACAAAACGGTCCAGGAAAAACACGGCGGAAAAAAGAACGCATCCTTGAAAGAGCTTTGAGGTGAATTCATCGGCCTGCGAGGATAAGGGCAGGATCTTTTCCAGGAGCACAAGCCCTGAGGCCAAGATCAGAAAATCCAACGGAAAGGACAAGGCCCCGATGACGATATTATCCCATCGGGTTTTGGTGGACACCGCCCACCGGCGCAGGCGGTAGAGAAAATACCGCTTAACCAGCCAAAGCGCGCAAAGCCAAAAAAGAAATACCGCCGGGCCGATCAGGAACGGCGGGAGAATAGTCGTTAGAGTCTCGGTGCTATAAGTCAAAAATTCCGACAAAGTTACGCTTTCTGCAGGACCTCGAGCTCTTCTTTGCCCGGTTTAGGTTTGTATAGGACGAGCGCCAGGAGAAATACCGCCGCGACCATCGCCGCCCAAAACGCCTTGGGAGAATTCTCAAAGCGCACCACGATGGGGATGGCCAAAAGCGCCACCATGTTCATCACCTTGATCAAAGGATTGAGCGCCGGGCCCGCCGTGTCTTTGAGCGGATCCCCGACGGTATCGCCGGTCACGGAGGCCTTGTGGGCCTCGGAACCTTTGCCGCCGAATAGGCCGTCCTCAATGAGTTTTTTTGCGTTGTCCCAAGCGCCGCCGGCGTTGGCCATGAACACCGCGAGAAGCTGTCCGGACAGGATCATACCGGCCAAAAATCCTCCGAGGGCTTCTTTTTTCAAGAGAAGTCCGACGATGATCGGCGCCAAGATCGCAAGGATCCCTGGGCGAATCAATTCTTTTTGGGCGGCGGCCGTGCAGATAGAAACCACCCGGGCGTAGTCAGGCAGTTTTTTGCCTTCCCAGACGTCTTTGTCTTTCAACTGTTCGCGCACCTCCTTAACGATCAAGAAAGCGGCGCGGCCCACGGCCTTGATGGTCAACGAGCTAAAGAGGAAAGGAATAGCGCCGCCGATGAGAAGGCCGATGAACACCTTGTGGTCCGAGATCGAAAGCGAGGACGCGATCTGTTCGTAGGTCAATTGGGTGATAGCGCTGATATCCGTGATATAGGCGTTGAAAAGTGAAATGGCCGCTATCACCGCCGAACCGATCGCGATCCCTTTGGTGATCGCCTTCGTCGTGTTCCCGACGGCATCGAGGTCAGCCAAGATCTGCCTGGCGGG
>JACPXO010000090.1 GCA_016196505.1 Candidatus Omnitrophota bacterium | reverse complement strand
GCCAAGTCGCACCGGGAGACGGCAAAAGGGAAAACTGTTTGAGGCGCCAGCCGAGTTTTTTCCACTTTTGCCGAGGGCTCCCGCGACTTGCGAAGAGTCCATGCGACAAGTCCCGAGGAGAATAAGGCTTTGGCGGAGGGATCGGCTTGATGAGAGAAGGGTTGTAAAAAGCTACGGCAGACTTACCGGATCTGCCAGTAGAGGCGGAGAAGTTCGGTGAGACTTTGGAAGATGCGTTTGAAACCCGTCGCGGTGGCTTTGCCGGCCGTGCGGGGGTGATGCGTGATGCCGATCTCCTGGATGGTGAAGTCGCGCTTCTTGATCCTGGCCAGGACTTCGGCGTGGATAAGGAGGTGATTGGATTTGGTCTCAAGCCCCTCGAGACAGCGCCGCCGGAATAGCTTAAACGCGCAGTCCGGATCCCTTACGGGCAGGCCGAATAAAAGACGGCTGGCCTGAGCCCAAAGAAATCCGTTCAGCCGCCGGTACGCCTTGTCCTGCCGGCCGATCCGGTAACCCGACACGACGTCACAACTGTCGATTTTTGAGAACAATTTTTCAATATCGGCAAGTTGAAATTGAGCGTCCCCGTCGGTGAAAAAGACCAGGTCTTTGGAGGCATTTTTTAAACAGGAGCGGACAGCCGCCCCATACCCCCCGTTCTTTTCATGGCTGACCAGGCGTACGCGGGGGTTTTGCCGGGAAAACCGGCTGACAATGTCGGATGAACCGTCGGTGCTGCCGTCGTCCACGACGACCACCTCGTAGTCCACCCCGTAAGATTCCGCCACTTTGACCGACTGCTCGATCATGGCGCCGACGTTCAAGGCCTCGTTATAACAGGGAAAGGTCATGGAAAGTGAGGTGAGGGCCCTAGGTTTTATCATTTTAGTTTTCCAGCCGGTGAAAAACCAAACCGGACAAAAGTTTTGGGTAAAAATAAGTGGATTTCTGGGGCATCTTCATTCCTTTTTTTGAAACCTCTATCATCTCCTCAAGGGACGTGGCTCTCAAAAAGACCGCTAGGGAAAACTCCCCGCTTTTCACCCGGGAACAGGCCTCTTGGGCGTCCCGCGTGAAATCGATCGCCCGGGACTTCCCCACGGCCTTGATCCCAAAACAGGGCTCGAGGACCCTCTGATGGAGCACAGCCACGTCCAGTTTGTCCACCGGATGACCGGAGTGCAGGACGGCGTCGCCGCGGTCTAGAGTAAAGATATGAAAACCGTCTTTTCGGGTAAAGATCCCGAACGGCGTGCGGTTTTTTTTGCCGCGGCCGGCAAGCGGTTTCCCGAGCGTTGTGAGCACCGCCTCTAGATTTTTGACCTTCTTTAATTCGCCGTGTCTCCGGAGCGCCTCCAGCGGCGACTTGAGGGAGCGGGCGATCCGGATAAGGCGGTGCGTGGGATAAATGACAAAAGGGTTATGAAGACAATCCGAGAAATAGGTCATGACGTATTCCCAGCCGGCGTTCGGGGCGTCGGGGAATTTAGAACGCATGAGGTTCTTGAACTGACAGGCCACCTCGAACCGGTGATGGCCGTCGGCGATGAACATCGGCTTTGATCTCATGTGGCCGCACACCGCCCGGACCACTTCGGGTCTGGATTCGACAAAAACACGGTGCCGGACTCCCGAGAGAAAGATGTCAACAAAGGGTTTAAGCCCGAGTGTTTTCTTTAAAAGCCGCTGGACCGCGGAAGAGGGGTCCTCGAAAAGGCCGAACACCGGGCTTAAGTTCGTCCGCACCTCGTGGAGCAGGGCCAGGCGGTCCCGCTTCGGGGAGGCGAGGGTGTTTTCATGCTTCAAAACGGCCCGTTCGTCGAGCTTCATGGCCGCAATGAAACCCAGACGCATGACTTTTTTCCGCCCTTCCCGGTAGTCCTGCGCGTAAACGTAAAGACACGGCTCCTCATCCTGAACCAAAACGCGCCCCGTCATCCATTCGGTCAAAAAACGCCGCGCGCGCGTGTAGCGGTTGTCTTTGACCGTGTCTTTTTTTTGTTCCTCTCCCAAGATCAAACGGACCACATTGTGCGGGTCCCGCCGGTGCAAAGCGGCCTGTTCCTTCTTCGAGATCACATCGTACGGCGGCGCCAGGACCTTGGAAAGGTCCGTGATCTTCTCGGGGTTATAACGCCATCCGCAAAAAGCTCTGATCTCAGGCATGGGAGGATTACTCTTTCTTTCCTGAAAATAATTGCCGGGCTTTTTCCACGAATGACTGTGAGATAGGGTTGACCTTATCCCCGGAACTCTCGGCGAATTGTTTTAAAAGATCTTTTTGTTCGTCCGTCAGATGCGTCGGGGTTTCCACGAGAATATGGACCTCTTCATCCCCGATCCCATGGCCTCTGAAACTCGCCAGGCCTTTGCCTTTCAGCTTGAACGTTCTGCCGTTCTGCGTTCCCGGCGGGACCTTCAGCGTGGACGCGCCGGCAAGCGTCGGCACTTCGATCTCCGCGCCGAGGGCCGCCTGGACAAAACTGATGGGTACCCGGCAGAGCACGTTGTCTCCTTCGCGTAAAAAAAGCTCATGCGGCCGCACCCGGACATCCACATAAAAATCGCCACGAGGCCCGCCCCGCAGTCCCGCCTCTCCTTCGCCTGAGATCCTCAAACGAAGGCCGTTGTCGGCGCCGGCGGGAACTTTGACCTGGATCTTTCTTTCCACGAGCGTCCGGCCTGTCCCGGCGCAGGAACCGCAGGGGTGATCCACAAAACTCCCGCGGCCGTGGCATTTGTGACATGTCCTTGAAATGGAGAAAAATCCACTGGAGGCCAGAACTTGCCCGGCGCCATGGCAGACCGCGCAGGGGCGGCGTGAAGTGCCGGGACGCGCCCCTTCGCCTTTGCAGTTGGAGCAGGTTTCTTCCCGTTCCAGCTCCACCGGCTTTTCGACGCCAAAAGCCGCTTCTTCGAAGGAAACCTCGAGTTCATACCGCAGGTCGCTGCCGCGCTGCGGACGTTCGTGAGAACGCGCGGCTCCCCCGAAAAAATCCGAAAAGATATCCTCGAAAATATCCGAAAAACCGCCGGACGACCCGAACCCCCCCTGAAATCCCGAGGACGACAAGCCGTCGTGCCCGTGGGTCGGACAAAACCTGGTAGGCCTCGGTGGCTTCTTTGAACTTCTCCTCGGCTTTTTTATCCCCGGGATTGCGGTCCGGATGGAATTTCAAAGCGCACTTTCGGTAGGCCTTTTTGACCTCCTCAGCGTCCGCCGACCGCGGGACGTCCAGGATCTGGTAATAGTCTTTCTTGGATTGAGACATAAATCCTTAAAAATATTCAACGCAAAACGAAAAACGCAAACCGTAAAACTGGCGACTCCCTAGTTTTACGATTTGCGATCTACGTTTTACGTTTACTTGTCGTCGTCCACTTTGTATTCCGCGTCCATCACGTCTTCTTTGCCTCCGGGCTTTTTGTCGTCATGACCCGTCGGTCCGGACCCGGAACCCGCCCCTGGCGACTTCGCCGAGGCCTGACGGTACATTTCTTCGGCGATCTTGTGCGAGGCGGCGGTCAACGCTTCCTCAGCTTGCTTGAGGACTTCGACGTCGTTTTTACCCAGCGCGTCTTTCGCCTTGGCGAGGGCCTCCTCCACCTTTTTCTTCTCGGCTTCGGAAACCTTGTCCCCGAGCTCTTTCAACGATTTTTCGGTGGAATAGATCAAACCGTCGAGCCGGTTCCTGGATTCGGCAAGCTCGCGGTTCTTTTTATCTTCGTCGGCATGCGCCTGGGCGTCTTTGGTCATCTTCTCGATCTCATCCTTGCT
>JACPXO010000076.1 GCA_016196505.1 Candidatus Omnitrophota bacterium | reverse complement strand
TCTCCCGAACAAGGACGACGTCAAAACCGGGGTGATAACCTACACGATAGCCGCCCACGCGGCGGAACTCGCCAAAGGCCACCCGGGCGCTCAAGGCCGTGACAACGCGCTCTCAAAAGCGCGCTTTGAGTTCCGGTGGGAAGATCAGTTCAATTTGTCCCTGGACCCCGTGACCGCGAGGGCCTTCCACGACCAGACCTTGCCTCAGGACGCCGCGAAAACCGCGCACTTTTGCTCGATGTGCGGGCCTCAGTTCTGCAGCATGAAGATCACGCAGGACGTCCGCGACTACGCGGTCCGGAAAGCGCTGGATGAGAAAAAAGCGCTGGAAGAGGGTTTGAAGGAAAAAGCCGAAGAGTTCAAAAAAGCGGGCTTAGAGATCTACCAGTGAAAATCGGAGTTGTAAACTCCGAGGCCTCTCGCCACTAAAGGTTCCGGACGAAA
The DNA here is from genome assembly GCA_016196505.1 of Candidatus Omnitrophota bacterium. Classification (GTDB taxonomy): domain Bacteria; phylum Omnitrophota; class Gorgyraeia; order 2-02-FULL-51-18; family 2-02-FULL-51-18; genus JACPXO01. Next base: position 3,966 of record JACPXO010000076.1, on the reverse strand, counting down.
GACAAGCTCAAGGGTTTTCTTAGAAAGCAGTAATTTCGTAAAACTTGCCTCGGTCTCGCGCCCGAAGAGGCGGTCCCCTAAATAAGCCACGAACCACCTGACAAAATTCACCCCGTATTTGGCGAAAAGAAGCAGTTTTATCGCCAGCACCCCTTTCAAGCCGTAATACTTCCGGGTAAAGTAAATCTGGCTGTGGCGGTACTCGACAAGCACGTTGAGGATATTTTTCCGCGCGGAGATGCCGCCATAGTGAATGAGAGTGATGTCCGAATTGTAATGGATCTTCCAGCCCTTGTCCTTGATACGGCGGCAAAGATCAATGTCCTCAAAGTACATGAAAAAGTGGCCGTCCAGAAGGCCCGCCTGCACCAACGCGTCCCGCCGCGCCATGAGGCAAGACCCCGAGACCCAGTCCACGTCGGTAGATCCTGAATACTTTTCCTGGAGATAATCCCTGATCTTCAGGTCGTTGATGGAAAGGCGGTAGTGCAGGAGCTTTCTGAACGCCTCGGAAACGAGGGTCGGAAAATTCCCCCAGGAAAGCTGGAGTTTCCCTGTCCCGTCCAACTGCCGGGGGCCCACGGCCCCCATCTGGGGATTGGCTATTAAAAATTCGATCATGCGGTCAAGACTGTTATCCAGGATCTTCGTGTCGCTGTTGAGGAGCAGAATAAAATTCCCCTTGGCGTTGGTGATGCCGAGATTGTTGGCGCGGGAAAAACCGAGATTCTCCCCGTTGTCACGGGAGCCGTTGTCGATGAGGATGATCTCAAAACCGCAGGAAGGGCGGTTCGCGTAGATCGACCGGATGCACTCCAGAGAGTAGTCCGGCGTTTCAAAGTTGACAACGATGATGCTGAGCTGGATATGATGGAACTGATTAGCGGACGAATTCACCGAATCATGATAACCAAAAATCAAACCGATGTAAAACAAAAAATTGACGGGAGTTCAGATTTGATTTAAGCTATTTGCTTTAGAGCACTTAGGCCACCACAGATCCCAGCTAAAACTTGCGCCCCCAAGCGTCGGCTTCAAGCGGAAAATGACCCACACGACAGGCAAATTAAGCGTTAAAAGAAGGTACCGTTACCTCCTGGAAGCGGTCCGTCAGACTCGGCCGCGGAGGATCTTGGAAATAGGCACCTGGAAAGGCAAGCACGCCCGGCTTATGATCGAAGAAGCGTTGAAACACAAAGAGGTGGAATATTACGGATTTGACCTTTTTGAACAATGTTCGCTCGAAGAATTCCCGAAATCAAAGTGGACGAGCGTACCCTTTGAAAAAATAAAATCGGCGCTTGAAAAGACCGGCGCGAAGATATTTTTGTTCAAAGGCAACACGCGGGAAACCCTGGCTCAAGCGCGCCTTCCGCTCATGGACTTTATCTTTATTGACGGCGGCCATTCGCTTGAAACCGTTCAAAGCGACTGGGAGCACTGTGAAAAACTCATGCACTCAAAAACAGTGCTGGTGTTTGATGATTATTGGGACCGGACGGACGGCGGGTGCAAGACTCTGGTGGACCGTGTGATCCGGGTATCAGGCAAGTATAAGGTCAACATGCTGGGAGAGGTCGACCACGCCGATGTTTCCGATATCCAAATGGTAAAAGTCACCCAAAAGGACGCCCCTTGATGCGCGTGGCCATTTATTGCCAGAACGGTGACCCTAGCCACGTCGTCATCGCCGAGTCTCTTGGAAAAAGCATCCGAAAACAGGGTGATACTTTTGAATTCCTTCCGATCCGGAAATTCCAAGCCGATCAGATCCGCGCCTTCGACGCGGTCATCACCTACCACATTACCTTGAGTAAACCCATCATGGACGCCTGCCTTAAAAGCAGGGTTCACGTCATCTACTACGACAAGGGGTACACTCATCGCGGTTGGCGCGGCCTCCGTGAAAAGGCCTATTACCGGTTTTCCGTGAACGCGTTCCACCCGTTGCATTATTTCCAATCCCGTCCGAGGCCGTCGGACCGGTGGCAAGCTTTGGGGATAGAGCTCAAAAAACCTTCCCAAAAAGGCAAAGAGGTCATCTTCGCCGGTTGTTCTCAAAAGTTCGCCGCGTGGTACGGCCTTGACATCACCGAATACGCTCAAAACGTCATCGCCCAGATCCAAAAACACACCCGGAGGCCGATCGTTTACCGCCCTAAAAAATCAGCGGTCTCCCCACCCCCTATTCCCGGGACGCGGTACTCTCACCGCGAGCAAAAGATCGAGCACGAGCTCGAGCGCGCTCATGCCCTGGTCACTTTTTCCAGCAACGCGGCCGTAGATGCGATCATCGCGGGGATCCCGGCCTTTGTCCTGGGGCCGTCGATCGCAAGGCCCGTGAGCAACACGGACTTGTCCAAAATTGAAAACCCTTATTTCCCTTCGGACAAAGAACGCCTTCAGTGGTGCTCGGACCTGGCTTACTGCCAGTGGCGCTTTGACGAAATTGAATGCGGGGCCGTTTGGGAATCCTTAAAAGAAGTCATGAGCCGGCCGGAATCGAAGCCGCAAACCAGGCAAAATCTTTCGGAATACCACACGATCGGATCCCGCTGATGCGTGTCGCTTTTTTCTGGTATGATTTTTATACGGATAAACTTATCTTCGAAGCGCTAAAACACAGCATGGAAAAGGACGGCCATGTCGTAGAGATGATCCCAAGGAACCATTTCTTGGCTGAAATGGCAACCTCTTACGATATCGTTTGTACACGCGGAATTTCAGAAAGCCGTCCGGTGATGAACGCGTGCTTTGAAAAAGGGGTCAACGTTATTTACTGCGACAAGAGCTACGTGAACCGCGGGTGGAACGATGCCGGCGCCCACTACCGATTTTCCGTGAATAGCTTTCACCCTTTGCATTATTTCCAAAAAGACCCTCACCCTTCCGATCGCTGGGAAAAATTGGGGATCGATCGGTTGCCCAGACAAAACGGAGGAAAGTATATCGTCTACGCGAGCATCCCTCAAAAATCGGCCAATTGGCATGGATTTAATGCCATTGAATACGCGGAAAAAGTGATCCAAAAAATAAAAAGCATCACCGACCGGCCTATTGTTTACCGGCCGAGAAAAGTCAAAGAACCGCCTCCGCCTATTCCGGGGACCCTCTATTCCTACAACCGTTGCACTATCCGGGAAGAGCTTAAAGATGCTTACGCCCTTGTGACCTACGCCAGCAACGCGGCGGCGGACGCGATCCTGGCCGGAGTGCCGGCGTTCGTTTTGGGGCCCGGCATCGCAAGACCCGTAGCCAACACGGACTTAAACGCTCTCGATGACCCTTATTTTCCCCCTGATGAAAAACGGGCCCAGTGGTGCTACGACCTGGCTTACTGCCAGTGGAGCATCGACGAGATGCGCGAGGGGTTGGCATGGAAGGAACTTAAAGATAAAATAAGCCGTCCGGAGCTTAAGATCTCATACGCGGAAAAAGACTTTGCTTAAGAGGAAAACACTATGAAGCTTAGACCTAGAGACATTGTCACGGCGTCAGTCGCCGGCATCCTTTTCGGGTTTTTGATCTACAAAGGATTTCCCAAGGTCGTCAAATTTCCGCTGGCTCTGGCGGGACTCTCAGCGCTTCTGGCCATATTCGCGGCGGCCCATATTCTGACGCTTAGGACACTTCAGAAAACAAAAAAGCGGATCAAAGAGATCCAAAGAACACTGGCAAACCTGCCCCATGCGCACGCGTTGATCAAAAAAAACCAGGAACAGCTGGATATTCTGACCTACTCGCTCCTGGACCATTGGGACCTTTTTGAAAAAAGCTGCCAAACCGAATCTTCCGGATCCGCGGCTGAGCTTCTCAAGCGAACACTTCAAGACATTCAGAAACACCGGGCCCCTCGGCTCATCCCTCCCCGCCTTTTATCGGACTACACAATGGGCGGTCAAATAAAAGTACAGCAGAAATACCGCGACAGCGTGTACCCCCCCGAGAAGCCCGTGTTCTACGAGA
>JACPXO010000073.1 GCA_016196505.1 Candidatus Omnitrophota bacterium | reverse complement strand
CGCTCTTTGATAAGGTCTATCTTTTCGCGCACGGAAAGCGAGGCGAAATCCATGTTCTGGTTCCACCCGAATTCCGTGATCACGAGCGACAGCCCTTCTTTGGACGTGGAGGTGATCTTCCGGATCCCGGCGATGCCCCCCACCGCTTCCTCGATGGGCTTGGTGATGAGCGTCTCGATCTCCTCGGGAGCCGCGTTCTCATAAGGGGTCACGATGGAAAGCTGGGGGTAACTGATGGGAGGAAAAAGTTCCTGGGATAAAAGATTGAGAGAGATGACGCCGAAAAGAAATACGCCGACGTAAACCATGAGCGTCGTGATCGGGCGGCGTATGGAGGTCTCAGGTAAACTCACCCCACCACCTCTTTTTGCCGCCGCACACAAGACCACTCCACTTTAGCGGCTGCCAAATCCGCCGAAGGCGGATTTTTCAATCGTATAGATTGAAAAAGAGGTGGTGGGGTCATATTAGGGACGGGCGCGAACTAAAAAATGCCCTCTTGAGTTTCGGTGATTTCGACCTTCGCTTTGTCCTGCAGATCCTGTTCGACGTCGACGACAACCGATTCTCCTTCATCCAGCCCTTCTTTGACCTCTATCGCGTCAGGGGTGGCGTAGTTGATCTCGATGGTACGGATCTCGAGGGTCCCGAAAGCCGACTCCTTTTTCTCCTCTGTGGCTTCTTCGGAAGCGGCGCCGGCTTCCTCGTTCTCCGGGTGGACCACATAAACAAAGTACTTGTCCTCTTTCTTCTTGAAACTGGAGCTTGGGATGACCAGGGCCTGGTCTTTTTCGTAAACCAGAACGTTTACGCGGCCGAACATGCCGGGCTTGATCTTTTCATCGGGGTTGGAGATCTTTGACCTCACCTTGAGAGTCCTGGAGCGGCCCTCGACCAGCGGCGACACCGAGTCCACCTTGCCTTTAAAGACCTGATCCGGGTACGCGTCGACGACCACTTCCGTGTTCTGGCCTTCCTTGACCTTCGCAATGTCCTTTTCGATCACGCCAAACTCGACATAAATGTCTTTCATCCCCAGGCGGTCCTGCGTGGTCACATAAGAGCCGCGGTCGACTTCCACGGAGCCGATGTACCCGTCACCCACGGCGACGAGATTGGTTTTCTCAAGCTCGGCCTTGGCCGATTGGTATTCCAGCTGACTCTGTTTCAGCTTGGCTTCAACCGTGGAGCCCAGTTCAAAGAGCTTCGTCTGTTTTTCGAGCTCCACTTTTGCGTACTCAAGCTTTAAAAGCGCCTCTTTCTGGTCGAGACTGGCGATGATATCCCCTTTCGTGATGGGTTCGCCCTCTTTGAAATTGATATACTCCACGACACCGCTGGCGGGAAATTTGAGGTCAAATTCCCGGAAACCTTTCACGGTCCCGAGCGACGGAAGCGTATCCCTGAAGCTCACCCGTGCCACCTTGTAAACCTTGACGGGCGCCGGGACCTCTTCCGTGGCCCCTTTGGGCGCTTCTTTTTTCTCCTTTTTTAAAATGGGGATCCCGCCGACAAACCGGACCTTCGACCTTACAAAGGAAAAGATCAGCGCCCCCGCGAACAAAACCACGACGAGCGTGATGAGAACTTTAAGATTCCGTTTCAAAGTGGTCCGGGTCTCCTATGGATAGATTCAAACTGGATATCGCCAGGTGGTAATCCACCACGGCTTGGATAAAGGAAAATCGGTTCTGGGCCTGTTCGATCAATCCTTCCATGAAGTTCGCGGGCGCGGTTTCCTGCATGCTCAAAAGGTACTTGAGCACCGCGTTCTGTTTTTCCTGGTATTTCAACTTCGACACGGAGGTTTCTATCTGGATCATGGACTTTTGCAGATTATAGAAGTCCTCCCTGAGCTTTGAAAGAACCTCTCCTTTGGCTTTTTCATAATCGCTCTGGGCCTGGAGCACCGCGGCCTGGGCGCTTTTCTCGTCGGTGATGAGCGACAACTTGTCCAACAAGTTGAACGTCCACTTTTCGCTCCAGTCTTCGGAACCGCCGGTAGGCGCGATGACCGTCGGCGCGTACACGTGTTTCACGCGCTCGTACTCCAGGGAATTGGGGCCGATGGGAAGCGTCCCCTTCACACCCAGGAACCATTCTTTATCGCGGTTGAAATCGATGTTCCCGTTATGGTCGCCTATCTGCCCTGTCGTGTAAGAACGGTCGTCGTAGATCCTTTCGCCCAGGATCCCGTAGGAACCTTTGAGATCAAAGTGAACCCCTTTTTTCGCCTGGTAGATCATCACCCCGAGCTTGGCGGCCTCGTAGGCGATCTCTTTAACCTTTAGGTCCGGGTTGTTCTTAAGCGTCAGCTCCGTCACCTCATTCAGGGTCGGGGAGATCTTTTTGTAACCGAGCCGCAGGTACACGGGAACTTTTTTGTCCGTTGAGATCTTAAGGGTTTGTTTTAAATTCAGCGCCGCGACGTCGAGATCGTTCCTGGCGGCCTCGGCTTGGAAGAAAACCTGCTGGTATTTGGACTGGGCGTTCAAATGCTCGACTTCCGATAAAACCCTCTCACGGTATTCTTCCTCGAGCCGCTTGTGGAGGGGGTTGGTCTCCCCGTAGAGCTCGATCTGGTACTGCGCGTTGTATTCGGCCTTGACCACCGCGTAATAGCGTGAACGGACCTCGTGGATGAATTGATTTTTCGCCTTGTGATACTCTTTCTCGACGGCCTGCACGTTGACTTCCGCCTGTCTCACGGTGAGGACAAGCTCGCCGCTGTAGTAAAGCGGCTGGTTCACCGCGACTTTATAACTTTCTGTCTTAAAAATACGGAAAGCGGGGAATTCAGCGTCAGTGGAACCCACCGGCTGTTTGCCTCCCGAGGTCTGAGGAGGCAGCATTGAGGCCTGGACCGAAGGGAAAAGCGCGCGCTTGGCCTCCACGAGCTTGGCCTTGGCGACCTCCGCCTTCTTTTTCAAGGCCTCAAGCTCCAAGTCGTTGGCCAACCCTATCTCCACCGCTTCTTTCAACGTGATCTTTCCGTCAGAGACGGCCACTTTGTAAAGCGCTTCTCCGTCGGAGATCGTTTCCGGTTTGGCTGCGAATGGCCATAACCAGTTCTTTTTGGGTGTGTCCTTCAGTTTTTCGGGCTTGGGCTTGGCCGCTTCCTTTTTGACGGGGATCTTGATCGTTTGAGAGGGTTTGTCGCTGACCTTGATCTCATCCACGGACGCTGGGGACACGCTGTCCATAGACAAACGCACCGCCTTCATCTTGTCGGTCAGCGCCCGGTGCTTTTCTTTGGCTAGGAGAACTTCTTGTTGAAAAGAAGCAAGGTTTTCTTCCGCGTACGCAAATGTTTTAAAAAGGGAGGAACTATCCGAAAGAAGGGTGAAAGTAAAAACCGCTAGCCCCGTGAAGGGGATAAGAAAGGTTTTTTTCATTAAGCAGTATGAATTTAACTTATTCTATTAAAAGACGTTACGGAAGTCAAGCGGGAGGACTAAAGAGAGCGCTTTAACGATTCAAGGTAGACCTTGAAATTTTTTTCGTACCCTTGAGCCGTGGGCTCATAGTAACGTTTCTTTTCTTTTAAATAGACTTGATCCACAAAATGGCTTTCAAAATCATGCGCGTACTGGTACCCCTCTCCCCGGCCGAGCCGTTTGGCTCCCGCGTAACCGGTGCCTTTCAAGGCATCCGGCACTTCCAGCGTCTTATTTTCAGCGACATCCTTCATCGCGGCATCAATAGCCAGGTAACTGGCGTTCGATTTAGGCGAGCAGGCGATGTAGACCACGGCTTGGGCCAGAGGGATACGCGCCTCCGGCATGCCGATGAACTCGGACACTTGAAGCGCCGCGTTCGCGAGGACCAGCGCCTGGGGGTCGGCGTTGCCCACGTCTTCCGACGCGCAAATGACGATGCGGCGCGCGATAAACCTGGGGTCTTCCCCGGCATAGAGCATTTTAGCGAGGTAATAGATCGCCGCGTCGGGGTCAGAACCCCGCATGGATTTGATGAACGCCGAGATCGTGTCGTAGTGCTGGTCCTCATCGGCGTCGTACACCACCGCTTTTTTTTGAATGGATTCTTCAGCGACTTTTTGGGTGAAATGAACTGTCCCATCCCCGGAAGCGGGCGTGGTGGTCACCCCCAGTTCCAAAGCGTTTAAGGCGCGCCGCGCGTCCCCGTCGGACGCCCGGCACAAAAATTCCATCGCCTGCGGCTCAAGGGCGACTTTAAAACAACCCAGCCCCCTTGGGCCATCCTTTAAAGCGCGCTCAAGCACCCGGCGAATGTCTTTTTCGCTGAGCGGCTTGAGCTCAAAGACCAATGACCTCGACAACAGGGCCGAAACAATGGAGAAAAAAGGGTTATGGGTCGTGGCGCCGATCAAGATAGGGTTTCCCTTCTCCACGTCGGGCATGAGTACGTCCTGCTGGGCCTTGTTGAAGCGGTGGATCTCATCGATGAATAGAATGGTTTTCTCGCCCTTCGTCTCAAAGCGCTTTTTGGCCTGATCGATGGCCTTTCGCATCTCCGAGACGTTGCTGGCGACGGCGTTCAAGGGGTGAAAGAAAGACCTGGTTTCTTTGGAGATGACGGACGCGAGCGTCGTTTTCCCCGTGCCCGGCGGGCCAAAGAGCACCAGCGACGTGATCCGGTCGGATTCTATCGCCCGCGTGAGAAGTTTTCCGGGTCCCAGGATGTGTTCCTGGCCGACAAACTCGTTGAGGGATTGGGGCCGCATACGAACTGCCAGCGGCTCATAGGATCGGGAGGGTGACTCACGGTGTTCGAAAAGATCCATGAATTAACTTCGATCGTAAAACGTAGAACTTAAAACTGTGGAGTCGCTTGTCTGCCGGACAGGCAGACTGCGTGACCTACCATAAAGGCCGCGCAAGCGACACCTTAGTTTTACGATTTACGTTTTTCGTTTTACGTTTGGTTAGAATGCCCCGCGAGTGCCGTGCTGCCGCGCCCATTTAAAGAATCCCTTTCAGCAGGGTGGGAACCTATTAGCTGCTTTTAGGCCAACCCCGCCGAATGACGGGGCAGCGCACCGGCGCTAAAATCGGCTCCCATTCGGTGTGTCATTGGATTCAAATGAGAAGCGCTCATGATTCCACGCGCACCGCAGGGAACAAGGGTATTATAGCACGACCACGCGCG
>JACPXO010000084.1 GCA_016196505.1 Candidatus Omnitrophota bacterium | reverse complement strand
TCGAGATCTCACGCAATGTCTCCGTGGCGAGCGAATCAAGGAGTGCCGGTGGAACTGTCTGAGCTCAAAAGCGTGGTCGAGGCGCTTTTATTCGCGAGCGAAAAACCATTGAGTCTCGACCACATTCAAACCGCCTTTGAGGCGGACGTGAAGGCGGAGGGTCTCCGGTCGGTTCTTGAGATGCTTAAAGAAGATTACGAAACGGCCCATCGCGGATTTAAGCTGTGTGAGATCGCGGGCGGTTATCAGTTCATGACCGATCCGAAAACCGCGCAGTTTCTCAGGCGTTTTTATCAGGCCAGGGAGAAAAAGCGGCTCTCCCAGGCAAGTCTCGAGACGCTCTCCGTCATCGCTTACAAACAGCCGGTGACGCGCGCGGACATCGAATTCATCCGCGGTGTTAACGTTGACGGCGCCCTCAAGACTTTGCTCGAGAAAGGGCTGGTCCGGATAACCGGCCGGAAAAGCGTTCCGGGACGCCCTATGCTCTACGGCACGACGCGGGAATTTCTGGAGCACTTCGGGCTCAAGTCCACCGACGAGCTCCCGCCGCTTTCGGAGTTTTCTCTGAAGGACATTGAGGAGCGGTTATTGCCGCCGGAACTCAAAGCCGGCCGGGGCGGCCCCGCGGAGGCGGTCGATGCCGGACAAACCGAAACGATCAGCGAAGGTGACTCATGAACGTGGATCAGGTAAGAAAAAAAGTGGATGGTCTGGATAGAAGGATCCTTGAGCTCTTAAACCAAAGGGCCGAGGCCTCGAAGGCCATCGGCAAGATCAAGTTGAAAGAAGGCCAGGGGGTTTACGCGCCTCACCGGGAGAAAGAGGTCCTGGAGCGGCTGAAAAAATTGAACAAGGGTCCGCTCACGCGCGAAGCGATCGAGGCCATCTACCGCGAGATCATGTCTTTTTCGATCAGTCTCGAGAAGAAGGTTTCCATCGCCTATTTGGGCCCGGCCGTGACTTATACGCACCAGGCCGCGCAAAAAAAATTCGGGTCCTCGGTCGAGTACAACCCTTGCTCGAGTATTTCGGATGTTTTCTCGGACGTGGAGCGGGAACGGTGCGACTATGGGGTGGTGCCCGTCGAAAACTCCACGGAAGGGGCCGTGAATCACACGCTCGACATGTTCATCGATTCGGAGCTCAAGATGTACGCCGAGATCTTTTTGCCCATCCATCATCATCTCTTGTCCATCGGGAATCCTTTAAAGAGCGTGGTGAAGGTGTATTCGAACCCGCAGGTTTTCGGCCAGTGCCGTTTGTGGCTTGAGTCGAACCTCAGGAACGCGGACCTGATCGATACGGCGAGCACCTCTGAAGCGGCCCAGATCGTAGCCAACAACACGAACCATGAAGGGCTGGCCTGCATCGCCAGCGTCATGGCCGCGCGCGTTTATGGGCTAAAGACCCTCGCGTCATCGATCGAGGACAACCCCAACAACACGACGCGCTTTTTGGTGATCTCCCGCCATGAGGCCAAGCCCACTCGAGCGGATAAAACTTCCCTGGTTTTTGAGATCAAGGACCGTGCCGGCGCGCTTCACGACATTCTCGTGCCTTTCAAGCAAGCGGGGATCAATCTCACAAAGATCGAATCCCGTCCCTCGAAGAAAAAGGTGTGGAGTTATTTCTTTTTCGTGGATTTTGAGGGCCACTACCAAACGCCACGCATCTCGCAAGCGCTTGAGAAACTACGGAGTCACTGCACGTTCTTCAAAGTGTTGGGGTCTTACCCGAGGGCGGAGGGCTGATGGGACTTTTTTCCGGCGCGAAGCCCTGGCTATCGCGGGTGAAAAATTATGAGCCCGGTAAGCCCCTGGAAGAACTTGAAAGGGAGTATGGGATTCGTGACGCCGTTAAAATGGCGTCCAACGAAAATGCCCTTGGGCCTTCGCCTAAAGCGTTGAAAGCGGCCACGAAAGCGCTTTTCACCGTTCACCGGTACCCCGAGGGTGGTTGCTACGTTCTCAGGCAAAGACTCGCCAAACACTTGTCCGTATCGCCGGAGTCTTTGGTCTTTGGGAATGGTTCCGACGAGATCCTGGTTTTCGCCATTCGCGCTTTTGTGGGGTCCGATGACGAGATAGTTATTGCGGACCCGACATTTTTGATCTATGAGATCGCCTGTCAGGCCGAAAACGGCCGCGCGGTGAAAGTGCCGATGAAAAATTTCAGGTATGATCTGGACGGGATGCTTGGCCGGATCACCGGCAGGACCAAGGTCATCTTCATCGCGAACCCCGACAATCCTATCGGCACCGCCATCGCCAAGGGGGCTTTGGAGGCGTTTCTAAAGAAAGTCCCTTCGAATGTCGTGGTCGTGCTGGATGAGGCCTACTATGAGTTCGCGAAGTCTCAAAAAGATTATCCCGATTCCTTAAATTTTTTAAAAACCTACAAGAACCTGCTCGTGACCAGAACTTTTTCCAAGGCCTACGGTTTGAGCGGCCTGCGGGTCGGGTACGGCATAGCGTCGCCCGAGATCGTGGCGGCGCTCAACAAGGTGAGAGAGCCGTTC
>JACPXO010000083.1 GCA_016196505.1 Candidatus Omnitrophota bacterium | reverse complement strand
TATTGATCCATAGGGACTTGCTGAAATCTTTTTTGTTTGAGCTTCTCTACCCAGCTTTCAATTTCCGCCTGCTTTTTGGCAAATTTCTTGTACTGATCTTGAGTGACGAGCCCGAGTTCATGACCGTAAGCCAAAAGCCGTTTGTCCGCGTTGTCGTGCCTGAGAAGCAACCGATGCTCCGCGCGCGAGGTAAACATGCGGTAAGGTTCTTCAGTACCGTTGGTCACTAGATCATCGATGAGAACTCCTATGTAGGCGTCGGATCTTTTGAGCACGAACGGCTTTTTGGAGCGTATCTTCAAGACGGCATTTATGCCGGCCATGAGGCCCTGGCAGGCGGCTTCTTCGTAACCCGAGGTTCCATTGATCTGGCCGGCGAGGTACAAATTCTCAATTTTTTTTGCTTCCAGAGTGGCCTTCACTTGGGTAGGGGGGCAGAAATCATACTCTATAGCATATCCAAATCTCATAAGCTCAGCTTTTTCAAGTCCTTGTATACTTCTTACTATATTTATCTGAACATCCTGTGGAAAACTTGTAGATAAACCGTTCACGTAAATTTCCCGCGTCATTCGGCCTTCCGGTTCGAGAAAAATTTGATGCCGTTCTTTGTCCGCAAAGCGATTGACCTTGTCTTCTATCGAAGGGCAGTAGCGCGGGCCGCGGCCTTGAATTTTTCCGGAATAGAGGGGAGAGCGGTGCAGATTTTCACGGATGATGCGATGCGTCTTCTCGTTCGTGTAGGTGAGAAAACAGGGGAGCTGGGTCTGGGTGATCTTTTCCGTCTGAAAACTAAAAGGCGTGGGGGAGTCATCGCCATATTGCGGTTCAAGTTTCGAGAAATCGATGGACTGGGCGTTGAGGCGTGGGGGAGTGCCTGTTTTGAGCCGCTTGATCTCGAATCCCAATTTCGCCAGGCATCCCGATAGCCCATAAGACGCGCGGTCGCCGGCGCGGCCGCCGCCGAACGTCACCTCTCCGATGTGGATGAGCCCGTTGAGAAAGGTCCCTGTCGTGATGATCACCGCGCGGGCGTGATAGACGGTCTGAATGTTCGTGATGACGCCGGTCGCCACTCCGCCGTCGGTCAGAATTTCCTGCACTTCGCCTTGCTTGAGGTCGAGATCCGGCTGGGATTCGAGCACTTCCTTCATGGCGAGTTGGTACAGCTTCTTATCGCACTGCGCGCGCGGCGCCCACACGGCTGGGCCTTTGCTTTGATTCAACATCCGGAACTGGAGGCCGGTGCGGTCCGTGACTTTGCCCATCTCGCCGCCCAAGGCGTCGATCTCGCGCACGATATGGCCCTTGGCGATGCCTCCGATGGCGGGATTGCAGGACATCTGGGCGACCGAATCCAGATTCATCGTGAGCAGGAGAGTTTTCGCGCCCATGCGCGCCGCGGCCAGCGCCGCCTCGCAACCTGCATGGCCGGCGCCCACAACAATGACGTCGTATTTTTTCTCAGAAACTACAGGCATGATCAAAACCGGTTCAGGCCAGGGTTTAGGCCAGTGTCGTGTTCTTCAAGGAAAGCTGGTACAGCGTCATCCAAACGGTGTTGGTGAGCCAGTAAAGGACCAGGCCTGAGGGCATCGAATAAAAAATGAACCCGAACATGACTGGCATGATCGCGGACATCATTTTTTGCTGCATCTCAAGATTGGGGTCCTGGCCATCCACTTTGACCTGGGTCATTTTCTGCTGTATCACCATGGCGCCGACCATGAGAAGGGGAAGCACGTGGATCTCCGCCCCGAGAAACGGCAACGCGAATGGCAGGGGCACGCTGTCAGGAAGTGATAAGTCTTTTATCCACAATAGTTTAGAGTTTATCAAAATGACGGATTTCGAAAGCGCCACGTACAGCGCGATGAAGATCGGCATTTGAAGAAGCATCGGCAGGCACCCGCCGAAGGGATTGACTTTGTGTTTTTTATAAAGCTCCATGGTCTCTTTGTTAAGCCGCTCAGGGTTATGTTTGTGTTGTTCCTTGAGTTTATTCATATGCGGCTGAACCAGCTGCATCCGCTTCATGGACATAAAGCTGAGGCGGGTGAGCGGGAAAAGAAGGAGATTCGTCAACAGGGTGAGTATGATGATCGCGATCCCGTAATTATGGAACACGCGATTGAGGAGCTCGAGCATCCCCACTAAGAGCTTCCCGATGAGGTCCATTTTACCGAAGTTGACGATCGGGTCGAGGCCAAAGGGGAGAAGCGCGGCCACTTCATTGGGGCCGGCGTAAAGAACGAAAGAGTGGTTCACGGCCGTCTTGGGAGCGAGGATGATCTTTTCCGAAAGAAGCGAAGCGCCGAAATGCCGCTGGCCGAGCCCTTCAACGAGCCCGGTAAAAGTTTTCTCTGTCTTCGGCTTCAAGATCACGGAAAAGTGCCGGTCTTTCACCGCCACCCATTCGACAACGTCTTGGCTTTGCACGACTTTTCCCGGCTTGGTCTCGTTGATGTGACGGAGCACCGCGCGGTCGGACACGTGAGAGTAAAAATTCGCCTCGAGGTACTGGTTGTCAATGGAGTGCCTGGGATCTAGACTTGAGCCCGCGTACAGCTGATAGCGGAAATCCAGCGGTTTGTCCGAGCCATTCTCGAAACTCAGTCCGAGATCCACGCCGTAACCCGCCTCCTGAAACCGGTATTCTTTGGTGATCCTCAAGCCGCTCGAGAGTTCCCGGATCGCGGTGAGCGTATGACCCTGGCGCGTGACCACGTAGTCTCCGGAGAGTTCCTTGGGATCTACGGGGGAGTCCACGAGGTCCACGAACGTCGTGGCGCGGGAAGGGCTTTTCAGCGAAAAAAAACGGATAGGCGCGTTTTTGGCATGGTCTACAAAATTTAAAAACGAGATCTCCCGAACGGCGCCGCCCGCCGGGTTTAAAACCACGCGCAGGTCCCGGTTGGCCAAGACCACGTCCTTCGCATCGGCGAATTCCCCGTGAGAAAGCAACGGTTTCACGACCGGGGCCGCCGGCTGAAGGGCGGCGGTCTGTCTAGCCGCCACGGGCGCCTTGGCTTGAGGGTAAAACTTCTCCAGGATCACGGGGTAAAAACCAAGCACTAGGAACGAAAGCACCAGGGCCAGAAGCGTCCTTTTTTCCATATCTTTCATGAGCGCCCCCCGCGGACAAGCGGGGCGACCCCGCCCTCTGAAAACGGATGACAGCGGAACACCCTCTTTAAGGTGAGAAAAAACGCTTGGCTGAAACTCAATGTTTCAAAGGCCTCCACGGCGTACCGGGAACAGGTGGGATGAAATCGGCATGACCTTAACCCCATTGATCTAAATAGGTTAGAAACAAAAAGAATTGAAAAAATAGCCACTTTTTTCATGAGATGACCTGGCCTTAAAACAGACTTTTGATTTGCGAGGCGACCACGTTCAAACTGAGCCGCTCCGGCACAGCCCCGCGGACACGAAACCAGTAAACCTTCCCGGAGGGTTCCACATAACCGCCATGCCTCACGGCTTCACGGACCAGCCGCTTCAACCGGTTCCGACGCGTCGCCAAACGAACCACGCTCTTTGGGATAGAGATGACTAGCTTCGGGTAGTGGGTGACGCGCGGGGGTTCCACGATCTTCAAACTGATCCAGCGGGGGTTTTCACCCATCGTAAAGATACCTACGCGGAAACGGTGAGCTTATGTCTTCCTTTTTGGCGGCGGCGCCTGATCACATTCCGGCCGTCCCGGCTCCGCATCTTTTTCCTGAACCCGTGGGTTCTCAACCGCTTGATATTGGACTTGTTCGTCAGGGTCTTTTTCATCAACCAACCTCTTAAGTTAGAAAACTTTTCGGCCGAAGCCGCCAAAGGGTGGATTATAACATACGAGTTTCGTGAGTAAAGGTTTTTTTTAAAAATTCTTGTTGCAAACCTCTCTGGCGCTTGCTATAATTGCGCTCGTGCGTTCGATTAAGCATCTGCCTTTGGACAATTTCACGCCTGTGGATAATCTGTTGATAAATAGGGAAATTAAATCACAAAAATTGTGGGTATTTTTTTGCTATTTAACTTATTTATTTTCAATAAGTTACGTTTCAAATATAAAATTTAATAAGTACTTTCAAAAAGCAAACTGTGGATAACCAAGATCAACTTTCCGCAACGGAAATTTGGTTAAAAATACTCGACGCCCTGCAAAAAGAACTGGCCCCCCAGGTCTGTGAGCGCTGGCTGAGCCCGGTGAAACCCCTCGAAGCTACGGCTGAAGAGTTGGTGTTGGGTGTTCCCGACGAATTTTTAAAAACCTGGGTGTCCGACCACTACGGCGGGATGATCCTGACCATCTTAAAGGAAGTCACCGAGAACCCCCACCAACAATTGAGCTTTAAGGTCGTCAAAGACTCGCCCGCGCCGGCCGTGGGCCCGCGCGCCGTGGGTGCGACGCTCACGGACGCCTTCCCGACCCACGCGCCCCTGGCCGCCCCAGCGCCCAACGAGTCGCCGCTGAACCCCCGGTATACGTTCGACAATTTCGTCGTCGGCCCGTCCAACCGTTTCGCCCAGGCCGCGTCTATGGCGGTCGCGGAAACGCCGGCCAAGGCCTACAACCCCCTCTTTATCTACGGCCCCGTCGGGCTCGGGAAAACCCACTTGATGCAGGCCATCGGCAACGAGATCTCAAAGCGCAGTCCGAAGACCAAAGTGCTCTACATGACCAGCGAAAAATTCACGAACCAGCTCATCAACGCCATCAAAACCGGCACCACGGCCAAATTCCGTGAAAAATACAGGAACGTGGATTGCCTGTTGATCGATGACATTCAATTCATCGCCGGCAAAGAAGCCACCATGGAGGAATTTTTCCACACCTTCAACGCGCTCTACGACGCGCACAAACAGATCGTGGTTTCAAGCGACAAACCCCCCAAGGACATCTCCAACCTCGAGGAGCGTCTCGTGTCACGTTTCGAGTGGGGGCTCGTGACGGACATACAACCGCCGGATTTTGAGACGCGGACGGCCATCCTGCGCAAAAAAGCGGAGCGCGAGAACCTGCACATCCCGGATCCCGTGACCGCGTTCATCGCTGACCGCATCAAATCCAATATCCGCGAGCTCGAGGGGGCGCTCATCCGCGTCGTGGCCTACTCCAAACTCGTCGGCAAAGAGGTGGATGAGACCGTCGCCTATGAGGTGCTGAAAGATCTGATCGTTGAGACCCAAAAAAAGATCACCGTGGACCTGATCCAGCGAAAAGTGGCGGAGTATTTCGAAATACGCCCCTCGGACATGTCCGCCCGGCGGCGTTCCAAGAATGTGGTGTACCCGAGGCATCTGGCGATGTTCCTCTCACGTGAAATGACCGGCCTTTCACTCCCTGAGATCGGGGAACATTTTGGGGGGAGAGACCACACCACGGTTTTGCATGCCTGCGACAAGATCAGGCGGGATCTTAAGAAAGACCAGAAGTCTAAATCGCTTGTGGATAAATTGGTGATTGAGATCAAAAAATAATGAGGTTAGGTTTCGGGTTGTGGATAACCAAGCAGTTATCCACAAGTTATAGTTCTGTAAGTGTTGGTGAATGCATAAAATAGGGGTTATCCACAAAAACAAACCCCCTACTTCTACAACTATCTTTTTAAATGATAAAACAGAAAAACAATAGAGGGGTTGAAAATGAAAATAATTACCTCAAAAGATGGGCTTTTAAAAGGGATCCAGATCGTACAAAACGCGGTCAGTACTAAAAGCACCCTACCCATTCTTTCCCACATCCTACTCGAAGCTAAAAAGCAGGAGATTAAGCTCACTGCCACGGATCTTGAGATCGGGGTGTCTGTGAAAGTGGAAGGGGAAGTGCAGGAAGAGGGTGCGATCACGATCCCGGCGAGAAAATTCAGCGAGATCGTTAAAGAATTGCCGGGTCAATCCGAAATTCATATCTCCATCAAGAAAGGCCAAACCGTCACGATTGAGGTGGGTAAAAGTTATTTCCGGCTTTTAGGCCTTTTAAAGGAGGATTTTCCTCAACTCCCCGATTTTCCGGCGCATGGCAGCCGTAGCGTGGATCTAGTGAAGATCCCACAAAAAATTTTAAAGAATATGATACAACTCACCTCCTTTGCGATGAGCCATGATGAAACGCGGTATGTGTTGAACGGTATTTTATTCAGTTTTAGGGAGAAAAACCTAAAACTGGTGGCCACGGATGGGCGGCGCCTGGCGTTGATGCAGAAAAATATCGGGGAATTAGGCAACCTTAAAAAAGACGTGATCGTTCCTATGAAAACGATCTTGGAATTAAGCCGGGATTTAGGGGATGAGGGAGAGGTGATCTTTTATTTCAAAGAAAATCAACTCCAGATCAGTTTAGGCCCCATCACGATCACGTCGCGGCTGGTGGAGGGGGAATATCCGAATTACGAGCAGGTCATCCCCAAGAAAACCAAAGAGGAACTCAAGGTGGGCACGCAGAATTTTCTCCAGGCCACACGGCGTGCCAGCATTTTAACCAATCAAGAATCCCAGTCGGTCAAGATCAACATCATCAAAGACCGGATGATCATCACTAAAAACACCCCGGACCTTGGGGAGGCGCACGAGGAACTGGAGGTGGATTATAAAGGGGGAGAGCTCGCGATCGGGTTTAACCCCTCCTTTATCGTGGACGTGCTGAAAAACGTCGAAGAAGACAGCGTGAAGTTCGGTTTTATCGACCCGGAGAAGCCGGCGGTGATCCGCAGCGGCGAGGATTACACGTATATCGTCCTGCCGATGCAGGTCACGTGAGGTGAAACCGGGCAAGCCCACCGCGTCCCCGATAGGCGACATCGTTAAAAGTGTCGTGGACCGGCTGGACCGGGAAGCGTCCATTTCCAGGGAGTCCATGGATGCCCTGTGGAAGACGCTCGTGGGCGAAACGGGGTTCCGCCACTCGAGGCCCTCGGCTTTGCGCCAAGGGGTGCTCACCGTGCGCGTCGACAACTCTCCATGGCTCGAGGAACTCGTGATGCGGAAGCGCAAGCTTCTAAAAGGATTGCAAACCCGGCTGGGAAAGGATAAAATCTCTCAAATTAATTTTAAAATAGGTGAATTTTAATGCCAAAAACAACCCCCAAAGCCAAAACCAAAGACGCTAAAGAGACTTCCGCGCCCCCAGCGGCCGGCGCTGCTGCGGTCAATTACGACTCTAAAAACATCCAGGTTCTGGGCGGCATGGAGGCGGTCCGGAAGCGCCCGGCCATGTATATCGGCGACGTCGGGACACGGGGCCTGCATCACCTGGTCTATGAGGTGGTGGACAATTCCGTCGATGAGGCGCTGGCCGGTTTCGCCAACCGCATTGACGTCGTGGTGCACAGCAACAACAGCGTCTCGGTGACGGACAACGGCCGCGGCATCCCCGTGGATATCCACAAGGGCGAGAAAAAACCCGCCGTCGAGGTCGTGCTCACGATGCTGCACGCCGGCGGCAAATTCGACAAAAAATCATACAAGGTGTCCGGGGGTTTGCACGGCGTGGGCGTCAGCGTCGTGAACGCGCTCTCCGAGTGGCTCGAGGTCGAGATCCGCCGGGAAGGCAAGGTCTACCACCAGCGCTACGAGCGGGGGAAAACCGCCTCGAAACTCACGAGCATCGGCAAATCCAAGACCAACGGCACCAAAGTCACTTTCAAGGCCGATAAAGAGATATTCCATATCGCCATCGAGTACAACTACGAGACGCTCGCCAACCGTTTGAGGGAGCTCGCCTTCCTCAACAAGGGGCTCACGATCACGCTCAAGGACGAGCGCGGGTCGAAGGAAAAAGAGACCGAGTTTTGCTTTTCGGGGGGCATCATTTCATTCGTCCAGGAGCTCAATAAAAACAAGGCCGCGCTTCACCCCAAGGTGATTTTTTTTGCCGGCGAGAAAGACGGCACCTTCGTCGAGATCGCGATGCAGTACAACGACGGCTACGCCGAAAGCATCTTCACCTTCGTCAACAACATCAACACCATCGAGGGTGGCACGCACCTGAGCGGCTTTAAGGCCGCACTCACGCGCTGTGTCAATCAGTACTGCAAGGGGAAGAACCTTGTGAAGGACGACGTGAGCGTCCAAGGCGACGACATCCGCGAGGGGCTGACCTGCGTCATCAGCTGTAAGGTCCCAAATCCCCAGTTCGAGGGTCAGACCAAGACCAAGCTCGGCAACGGCGAGGTCGAAGGCATCACCGAATCCATCGTGAACGAGGGTTTGGGAAAATTTTTCGAGGAAAATAGCAGCGTCGCCAATAAGATCGTCGAAAAAGCGGTGCTCGCCGCCAAGGCGCGCGAGGCCGCCCGCAAGGCGCGCGATCTGACACGGCGAAAAGGAGCCCTCGACAGCGGTTCGCTTCCCGGGAAGCTCGCGGACTGCCAGGAGAGCGACGCCGCGCTCTGCGAGGTGTATCTCGTCGAGGGAGATTCCGCCGGCGGGTCGGCCAAGCAAGGCCGCGACCGCCGCTTTCAGGCGATACTCCCTCTCAAGGGTAAAATTTTGAACGTCGAAAAAGCGCGGCTCCACAAAGTGCTCTCGAACGACGAAAT
>JACPXO010000082.1 GCA_016196505.1 Candidatus Omnitrophota bacterium | reverse complement strand
CATCATGATGGGGGAGGATGCCTGGGTGTTGTTCCCTGAGATCTTACGCGAAGCCGGGCTTACGCCGGAAAATCGTATCCAAAACGATAAGCGGGCCGAAACCCGCCGCCAGGTGATCGTCCCATTTTTAGAAAGGATGTCCGAGGCGCATTTGAAGGGCGTCAGTTACGCGCGCGTCCTCGAAAACCCCGCTCTCTCAAGACAGACGGAGCCGTTTCTCATAGCGACGGCGGAGGTTTTTGAAAAACTTCGCGGGGATGAGGCCATTCGTAAGCGCCATCCCAATCTACCCGGTTTTCTGGCCAACTTGAGACTTTATCTTTATCGCGTACGGTTCATTAAAAAATTCACGCATCCCTTCGAATCGATAGCGCCTGTGCCCTCAAACGAGGATTGGTCTGAGATTCAGGTCGATCTTCAGGCGTTCATCGCCGACGGAAATACTCCTTTGGAGGAAAGGGTCAGTCGTTACAAGCAAGCGCTTGAACGGGCGATTCTTGATTTTGCCGATGGAAAAATTCAGAACTCTGGAGAGATAAATCTCGATCCCGAGCCGACTCTTTACGCGGAGAGCGCGGTCAGCACGATCAGCACTTTTTCTTGGGAAACGTGGGGGGCTAACGATAAATCCAGGACAGACTTGAATGAGACCTTTATCGAAAAAAATGCGCGGGAGTGGATCAAAAAATCCGGCGAGGTGGAGGGGAAAGCTCTGGTCTATGTCGAGCTCTCCGTCGCGGGTTTCGAAAGGGCTAGGGGCATCGTCGAAAAAGTGCATGAATTAGCCACGCCGGAAGAAAAACTGCGCTTTGCCGGGCAACGGTGGGTCTATTTGTTAACGGATTTTTCAAAGCCCGTGCTCGAAGAGGCCAAGCGGGAGTGGGAACTTGCGTCGGCGGATCCCGCGTTTCGTGAAAAAGCGGAGGCGTTGGGGATCACGTTTGATTTTCAGGAGCTTTCGGCCCAGAATGTCGGGGATGCCCTCGAAAGTTACGATCAGCGGATCGTGATAGTCCACGCGACCAACCTCTATGACGCGCTACCCGCGAACTATCTGGTCAGTTATTCCAATAAACCGTACAGCATTCTCGCGCAAGCGTACCTTCCCGCCGCGGCGCTTAAGGTATTGGCTGAGGCCGGGGTGCCGGCAAGTGAATTGAGTCAGGTCGCCCGCGGGGAAGAGACGCTGGGTGATTTCTTAAACCGCCAAAAGGCACGGCTCAAGGATCAGTTTCTGGGATTTTTGAAGGTTTTTTCCAACGCTATCAAAGTCCGGCATCGTTACCGGGCCATCGCGCGTGACGACTATCCGTGGATAGAACTCGACGGCGCCAGCCATCCCAATCAGATTCTCTGGGACCGGCTCGCGAGTCTGCCGCGGAACGCATGGATGTCTGATTTCAAGATCGGCCTTCAAAGCATTCAGCAGATCCTTAAAATTTTGCATCCAAAAGCCGTCCTGGAGATCACGCAGTTCTCGGTCTTATCCCCCCGTCTCATTCATCACGACTATGCCGCCTATAGAAGAGCGAAGGGTGCGGCGGCGCTCATTGTGCCGGTGCAGATCGATGTTTTAAAAGCCGTCATTGAGCGTTTGGGTTTCGAACTGAGTGTGGAACCCTTTTCTCTCCTTGACAGAAAATCCTTCCAGATCCAAATTGTTCAGATCCAGCGTCCGGCGGGCGCTCGGGCGGCCACAAGCAGTCCTCTGAACCTAGGCGAGTGGATAGAGAAGCTCCCGCCTGTTATTCAAGATCTACTGAGCCCCTTTTTCTCGCGTGAAACAAGCGGTATGTCCATTGCACTGCTCGCCCTGGCAGTGGGAGGGGCCGGGATTTATTTATGGATGAGGTCTATTCGTACTCTTCGAGCGCAAGTGGTGGCGGTAGAATTCATCAAAGGGCATTCGAGGGACGGAGGGTTATTTAAATTAGATTCTAGAACGCTTATTGTTTCTAAAGATAAACCCACCCAAAAGACGGACCCTGAACGCGACCGCAGAGTGCGGGAATTTTTAAGGAATGACATCGAGTATCGGTTGGTCCAGGATGGGTACGGAAAAGTTTTTTCTCAGGAAGAAATCGAGGATATCGCCACCCAAGCCGTCCGTTTGCTTCTCAAAGGTGCGAAAAGCTTTAATTATAACAGCACATCCGGCGTCCGGCTCGCCACCCAAGCGCTTTTTCCGACCCGCATCTCTTTTGCTTGGAATGGCGGCAGTGACACAGTGACACTTGAGCTGGCGAAGGATGAACATGAGAAACTTTTGCGTTCAACCGGCGGTGAAACATTCCACTGGGCTGTGCGATGGAACCGATCGCCTTTGGCTTCCTTCGGCATAGTTTTGCGTGAGAACGGCGTCGTGGAGAGTTGGGAATGGATCGAAAAGCCGTCAGATCATCCCGGCGTGATCGGCTATATTCAGAACCGATTGGATCAGCTCAGGGGTCATCGCCGGCCCTACAACGAGTTTTCGGGTGCGCGGGCGGCGGTGAAAGAGGATTGGCGGAGGGCCGAGACGGTATTGTTGGAATTGGAAGGTGCTATTTCAGAAGTTCAGAATCTTATCTTGGCGGCGCCAGAAATTTCGAGGGATATTTTGGAAAGGCATTACTTTAGGCAATTTCGGGTGGTGAAGGGGATTTATTACAGTTCTGAACAGAAGGGGCAGATTTCGAAAGGCGATCTGGAGCGTATGTTTAATTTTTTAAATTTCGTGGTCTACTACGCGAGCTTATCTGCTTTGCCCAAGGATTTAAATTTCGGCCACTGGATTAAAAATATTCTTAAAAAGAGCCTAAGAGAAGAAACCCACCAACGGTCGGCAAAAAGTTACTTTGTCGAAAAACAAGGCGAGTTTAATGCTCTAGCCCTGAAAATTAATTTGCTTGATAAAGAATTTGAACGCCAAATGCGTTTGATCGCTGGAATTCCTGAAGAAGGACCAGCGGGAACGGAAACCGGCGCGCGGCTTGTCACCGGATATGTTTATGGGGAGAAGATCCATTTGCCATGGCAGGATGTTATATTTCTTGATTCTTTCCCTACGACTCATTCCATACCTCTCTTTGTCACCGTGCCTTGGACTCTGGGATCTTTGTTGGGGGCTTTCGGGGTCTTAGCGGCAGGCGTGCTTATCTTCGCGAATTACCCCCTCATGATGAAGTGGCGATCCGCCCACCTCGAAAAACGGGTGAAGGACCTTGAAAAGGCCGTCAGTGATCTCTCTCTCAAAGAATCCATGGGCGCATTTAAAGAATGGGTTTGGCTTATGGCGCATTTGTGGCCTGAAGAAAGGAGATCTCTTATTTCAGGATATGCGACCGTAGTGAAGCAAATGGCGGAACGGGCGTTTGCTCCCGGGAGCGGAGTGCCGGATAGTGACCGGGGAATTTTCATGGCAGTTGCCGAAGAGTTTTCTCAAGAGACCGAAGAAGCATTGCTGCGTGCCGGACAGGAAGTCGAAGACACGGCTCTGCGGGCGATTCACAGGACAGTTACCGGTGATCCTGAGGCGGGCACGCGGTTGGCGGGTGAATCGGCGAGTGATCCAGACAGGGCGAGGGTTTTGTTTCGAAACGGTCAGTGGGTTGATGTTACTTGGAAAGGCGGCGTAAAATTATTGTCAGCGCAGTTTATCCGCATTGAAGGCCGAAGCCCGGACGCCAAGTTGGTGGTGAAATCAGGGGAGCGAAACGGGAAAGAGCATGCCTTCTCTTGGGGAAGTATTCAAAGTATCTCTCCAGCGGCAAAAGCCGGTGTACGGCTCGCGGAGCCCGATGATCCCATGGAAGTTACCACAAAGGCCTTTCAAAAACTGAGTCAAGCGCCGCCCAAGGTTCATGAGAGTTTTATGAGACTGGCCCAAGCCTATGTTAACGCGATCAAGGCGGATTCAGTATTCGAGCTGAGTTTTGGCATCGAGGTCCTTCGAGAAGCGAAAAGCGAAGGGGACACAGGAGTCCTTAAAGCGGATTTAGACGAGGCGGCTGAAAAAACCATGGAGTTTGATCGAGTGCTTGAGGGTGTGAATGACCCTGAGGTTTTAAGATTACTTCTGTCCATTCACCAGCGCATGGCTGATTCGAAGTTAGCTCGACCTTATATGGAAAAAATGAATGAGCGTTTGAGGGCCTTGGAGAAAAAACCCTTCAAGGCCGGCGCCCGGGCCGCGGAAACGGTTGTCGCTAGTGGCTCGTCGCTGGTCGCTAGTACGTTTACTAGCGACAAGCGGCTAGCGACTAAGCTTGAAGCATTTTTTGTGAGAACGGCTTTTGCTCAGCCGATCGAGGTGCAAAGCGGGCCACGCGTGGCTTTGAGACTGCGGGACGAAGCGCCTTCCACGATTTTTACCTATAGGAAAGAAGGACAGGGACTAGTAGTTGTGGCGCCAGGCGCTGGGATCCGTATCCCGCTGGATACGTCTCACGCCAATCGCGTTCGGACTCAAACTGCCCAAAGCCAGGCAACCCCAGCCGGTGTTCTTGAGGTCAAACTCATGGAGGACGCGCTCACCGCTCAATTTTTGGGCGCTGTTCAAACAGAGACGCTCAACGCAAACCCCGTGGTCGTCGAGGTCGACGTGGATGCCGTGCCGGGCGATTTCCTTCGTACGGCTATTCCAAAAGTGCGTCGCTCAAAATTGGGGAATGGGGTCTATTTTGTCCCTGTCGGCGGCCGGCTTCCAGTCGAAAGGGCGCTGTCCCTGGGGGTTTTTGACGAGGGGCTTCCTCCCGATCTGAAAGCAAGGGGCGCTAGAACCGTTTTGATTCAATCCGACGAACTTAGCGCGCGGACGGCGGATGTGCACCTGTACTTACGTTCGCCGGAAGAAGGGAGCGTTTTGTCCGGCACACTGCTCTTTCTCGCCGTGGTGGCCGCGCGCATCGACCTTTCGAATATCCCGGATTGGTTCGTGTCCGCTTACGCGGCCTTGTCGGAGGGCGTGGACGCGGCGACGCTCAAACTTATTCTCATGGGCAAAGCGACACTCGAGATGATCAAACGTTTTGCTATCCGTCCTTTGCTTCAAACCACGCTTCAAGCCGCCGCCCAATATTACCGCAACGCCCGGCGCATCACCGAGGCGGCTTAAGGGACGGTTCTGCGGCAGAACCGTCCCTCTTTAAGAACCGTCCCTTATCTGTTATAATTCCCCCTAATGCCAACCCCTCTGAATTCAAGAAGTTCCGAAGTTACCAAAGGCGATAAGCGCGCGCCCGGACGGGCCATGCTGCGCGCCGTCGGCTTCAAGGACGAGGATTTTTCAAAGCCCATCGTTGGTATCGCCAGCACCTGGAGCAACCTGACACCCTGTAACATGCATATCGACGAGCTTGCCCGCCGCGCGGACGAGGGTGTCCGGCGTGCCCAAGGCATGCCGCTCACCTTTGGCACCATTACGGTTTCCGACGGGATCGCGATGGGCACCGAGGGAATGAAGTACTCGCTCGTGAGCCGCGAGGTGATCGCCGACTCCATTGAAGTGGTGTCGAACGCCGAGCGTTTCGACGGCGTTTTGGCCATCGGCGGCTGTGACAAAAATATGCCGGGTTCTCTGATGGCCATGGCGCGGCTCAATATCCCGGCCGTTTTTGTCTATGGCGGAACGATCAAACCCGGCCAGGTCGGCGGCCAGGACGTGGATATCGTGAGCATCTTTGAGGCGGTCGGGTCTTTCGGGACGGGAAAAATTTCGCGGGAACGGTTTTCAGACATTGAATGTCACGCGTGCCCGGGCGCCGGTTCCTGCGGCGGTATGTACACGGCCAACACCATGGCCTCGGCCATCGAGGCGATGGGGATGAGCTTGCCCTACAGTTCTTCGCGCGACGCCGAGAGCCAGGAAAAAAAAGACGATACCGCCAAAGCCGGCGAGGCGGTGGTCGAGCTTATCCGAAAAAGGATCCTTCCGCGCGACATTTTAACTAAAAAGGCCTTTGAAAATGCCATCGCGCTTGTGATGGCGCTCGGGGGTTCAATGAACGCCGTTCTGCACCTCATGGCCATCGCCCATGAAGCGCGCGTGGCGCTCGCCCTCGAGGACTTTAACCGCATTTCAAAAAAGGTACCGCATCTGGCCAATTTGAAACCCAGCGGCAAATACGTGATGTCCGATCTCAATAAAGTGGGAGGGGTGCCGGCGGTGATGCGGCTTTTATTGGACGCGAAACTTATTGACGGCACAGCGCTCACCGTCACCGGAAGAACCGTAGCCGAAAATTTGAAAGATGTTCGTCCCGCCTCCCATGAAGAGATCGTGAGGCCTCTTTCAAGGCCGCTTTATCCGACCGGCCCGATGGTGATCTTGAAGGGGAATCTCGCCCCCGAAGGGGCGGTCGCGAAGATCGGAGGCCTCAAAACTTTTTATCACCGCGGCCCGGCCAGGATCTTTGACTCCGAAGAGGAAACGCTCGACGCCATCCTTGAGGGAAAAATAAAACCCAACGATGTCATCGTCATCCGCTATGAGGGCCCGAAAGGCGGACCCGGCATGCGGGAGATGCTCTCGGTCACGGGCGCTCTCATCGGCGCCGGGCTCGGAGATTCCGTGGCGCTCATCACGGACGGACGTTTTTCGGGAGGGTCGCACGGCTTTATGATCGGGCATGTGGCGCCGGAGGCGGCTGTGGGCGGACCCATCGCGGCCTTGAAAAACGGGGACATGATCGCGATCGACGCGAAAAAACTTACCCTAAATGTTGAACTTACTTCCAAAGAGATCGACTCGCGGGTCAAAAAGCTTAAGCCCTTTAAACCCAAGATCAATACCGGGGTGCTTGCAAAATACTCGAAATTGGTGAAGTCCGCTTCGGTAGGCGCCATCACCCTATGAGCGAGCGCATCGTCATCCTCGATGTCGAGACCCAGAGAGGTTTCAACGAGGTTGACCGGAAAAAGCTTCATCTCTTGAAAGTATCCGTCGCCTGCGCCTACGACTCCAAAACCGGTTCCTACCTTTCTTTTGAGGAAAAAGAGCTGAAGGCCCTCGAGGAGATCTTGAAGCAAGCCGATCTTGTGATAGGTTTCAACATCGTCGGTTTCGACTTTGAGGTGCTGGCTCCTTATTTTGCGACGCCGGTGAAAAACTTCCCGGTTTTGGACCTCCTCGTTGAGTTCGAAAAAGCGCGCGGCCACCGCATCAGTCTCCAAAGTTTGGCTCAGGCCACGCTCAAAACGTCCAAATCCGGCACGGGGTGGGACGCGATCCAGCTCTACAAGGACGGGAAACTCGACGAGCTTAAAAAATACTGTACGGATGACGTGAGGATCACCAAGGATATTTACGAATACGGTTTGAAACACGGCAAAGTTTATTTTATCTCGAACCGGGACTATCAAACTCATGAAGTCGCCGTGAGTTGGGGGAACGCCCTTGAGGCGATCAAGGCCCAGAAGAAAGAGGAGAGCTCGTTCCCGACGAGCTTGTTCTGAATGAGTTTTTACATCCGCGTGTGGCAGGCGTGCGACGTTCAGGAGCTGACCAAACACCTTCTCATCGTCGGCGACATCACGGCGGATTGCGCTGGCTGCCGGGAACTCGGCATCGAATACGCCCAAGCGAAGACCTGCCCGAAATGCGGCGTGATTTTTCGCTTTATTACTTCGAGGAATGCGGGTAAATTAGACAGGAACCGCGGCGGAACGGTCAAGCGCATCAAAGACCGCCGTCCGGATCTGACGTTCATCGATTATGAGGACTATAAGGAAATTACCGGAAAGCAGCAGGCCAGGGAGTTCTTTAAGTAGTCGCCAATAACGAGGGGGAGAGATGAAAAAGACAATGGCTTTGATTTTATCCTTCATGATGATTTCTACCTACGCTCTCGCGGCGGTT